>JBCKKC010000001.1:0-115486 GCA_038904395.1 Acidimicrobiia bacterium
AGACGCAGGTCTCGGACTAGGTTGCTTCGTCGCCCCAGAGCGGGCTCCTCGCAATGACGGTAGCGTCATCACCAACATTCACCCGCCGTCATTGCGAGCCCTGGGCTTTGGCAGGGCGTGGCAATCCAGGCTTCAAATATTTGCGAGCGGAGCGAGCAGTCGACGGCCCATATTGGAACAAGCTAGTGTTGATCGTATGTGTGGCAGCGCAGCAAGCCAGCGCGTGGAGAGAGCGTGACAGATCAGCCCGAAACCAAAAAGCGGAACGCTCGACGTGATTCGCCAGGTCGTCTCATAGCCACGCGGCGAACTTGGGACAAAATCGCTGCCGGCCTAAAGACGATCACGGGTCGACTCGTACTGCTTGTCCTCATTTTCGCTGTCATGTCTGTTACAGCAGCGGCTATCGCGCACTTTCTCTTCGGCCATTTCGCCGATTACGAAACGGCCATGTGGTGGGCCTTCGACCACATGCTGAATGTATCGGCAATCTCCAATGACGCAGGAATTATCGAACGGTTCCTCGGCGTGATACTTGCAGTAACGGGTCTTGTGGTCTTGGCAGGAATTCTGTTCAGTATCTTGGGTGACGCCGTTACCGAGTCGCTGCGAAAGTTCGCCGAAACAAACCGGCCAGTCACAGCGAAAAAACACATCCTCTTTATTGGCCAGAGCCCAAACTTGTCTCACTTCGCACGATTGCTCACAGAACTCCAAGACCGCTCCGACCTCTACGCTGAGAAGGTACGCGAGCTGGTCGTTGTGTCGCCAGATCTTCCTCAGGAGGAACGACGCGCGCTCGAAACCGACTTGTCAGTCTTCGTGCCCAAGCCACACATGATCTTTGGCGACCTCACTGACGGCGACCTTTACGAGCAAGCGGCAGCTAGAGATGCGGCTGTCATCATTACCACAGTCGTTCCGACCAGCGAGTTACCCCCCGAACAGGCCGACTTTCTCACGCTCCAAATCGCCAGCGAACTCGAGAAGCACTTGCAAGGCACAGTGCCGAGGCCAGTGATCAATGCCGTTTTCACTAAGGGCGGCAACCTTGATGCGGCCAAGGCCGTTCTGCCCGCTTCGGCATATCTTTTCTCTAGCGACCGTGTCACAGCCGGACTGGTCGCCCTATACCTAATAAATCCGCTGTGGGCCACTTTCACAGCTTCGATTATCTCACGCGGCGAAGCAACGATCTATCTCGTAGAAGAGCGAGCCCTGGTTGGAACAAAGTTTTCGGAGCTTTGCCAACACTTCAGGGACGCCCTCCCAATAGCGCTGCTCCGGCCGAATCCTAATATGAGCGAAGATACCACCGCTGTAGAAGTCTTGATGCCGCCCGGACCAAATGAGGAAGTGTTAGAGGGCGACGAAATCGCCATGCTTGCTAAGGCGATCCCGACATCCGAGGAGCGCCACAACCGTATCTTGGTCGATCCTTCCCAAATGACTCAAGATACTCGTCCCGTCGACAACCAGGACCTGGCCCCTAATCGAGAGATCAAGCAAACCAAAGTTCTCGTCATCGGATTCAACGTTTTTATTATTCCGGCCCTCTTGAGAGAATTGGCCAGGTCCGAGCCCGGCCAAATTCACATCACGTGTGTGAGTACTCTCTCGGTCGAGATTCGCAAGCCGTTTCATGAGCCACTGCGTGACAAGATCGATATCGACCACCACGTCGCTGACCTCGGCAACGCGGAGTTGATGCAACGGATGATTGAACAAGTGGGTCCGGACGTACTGATTGTTACCGGCGATTGGCATGGTAGTGGGAGCCTGGCCGAGAGTGACGCCCAAGGGCTCCTTAATTTTCTCCGCATCAAGCAAGTATTGGCAGGCACGGGAATTCGGGTAATGGCCATTCCCTCTCTGCCAGAATCCGTGGCTTCCTTGGACAGCACCGATGACGCCATTATTGTCGCTACGGGACGCCAACTCGTCTATCCGTTCATTGCTAGTTCGTTAGCTCAAACGCACCTCATCGACATTTTCGGCGAGATATTTGATGCCAAGAACGATCGCATGGACGTGTGGCGATTTGATCCTGCCGATGGTCAGGCAGTCACCTTCGGCTCGCTGTATCAAGCATGCCTGTCGAGAGGGGCGATGCCACTGGGAGTGGCCCGCTCGGGCGAGACAAGTGTCAGTCTTGCGCTACACGATCAGGTCTTGCCCGGAACCGACTTGCTCGTCATTCTCCAACGGCCCCCAACAGCGACCCCGGCAAATCCGACCGCAGATACCCAAATGCATAAGTAGCATGGGAAGGTCACCCATGTGGCACTGAGGAGCTGAATTTTACAATGGCGCAAGGCACAGCCGACCAGGTGGCTGTTATTCTCGACACGCTCGGAATTGACGCGGCTCGCTTGCCTGTCGTAAAAGAGTTCGCCGATGCGTTGTCGCGCCGCTCGAGCAAGCGCCCTGGCCCCTCGCAATCTCCCACCAAGCTGGGGCCAAAGTTGCGGGCGAAAGCGATTCTGGATTCGTTCAACTTTGTCGAGGCTCGCCCATCAGGGTCAATTAGCTTGCGAATCCACAATCCGCAGTGCCTCGTAGATGGGGGACCGCCCCGGGCCAGCGTCATCGAAATTGCCTGTCCAGATCGCCAGTTCCTTGTCACCACAGTTGTCGAGGAACTGCGTCGACTCGGCCACTCAACAGTTCGCACGTTGCATCCTGTATTTGGGTGTGAGCGCTCCGACGACGGCACTATTGCGCAAATTCTGCCGGCCCGCAAGTCAACCGAACGGGAGTCTTTCCTGCAAGTTGAGCTGGCAGACCAGATCCCTGCCGATCAGATTGACACAATTGAGAACGCGATCCGATCGGTGGTGCAAGATGTCGACGTCGTCACCAGAGATTACGGGGCCATGCGCTATGAGGTGACTCGGGTCGCAAACGAAGTCCACACCACTCCGGGCAGTTTTTCCCAAGACGAATCCGCCGAAGCGTCTGACCTCTTGGAGTGGCTGATTGACGGAAATTTCGTGCTCCAAGGGACATGTCAATTTACTCTGTCCAAAAGCATGGCCCTCGTGCCAGATTCTGCGCTCGGAATCCTCACCGAAGCAAAATTCGCCCCGGAAAGCTTTGTCGACAAATCATGGCAGCAGACCGACTCGCCAATCAGAATTGCCCGCAGCGCTGTCGCAAGCACGGTACACCGTCAAGTGTTGCTTCATACCGTCACAGCAATTCACTCCGTCTCGGCCGACACCTTAGGGATGTTCCTCATGGTGGGAGTGTTCACTCGTAAGGGCAATAACGAGCCTTCCGCGACCACACCAGTCTTGCGTCACAAGCTTGCTAAGGTACTGGAGCTTGAGGATGTGGTGGCCCGCAGCCATGATGAGACTGCGCTCATCTCGCTGTTTCAGGTGTTACCTAAGGACGAAATTTTCCAGGCGGATGTGCAAAGCCTGCGCAACCTCATGGTCGAGCTCCTTGCTGCCGAACAAGAGAACGACGTGCGTGTCCTCATGCGTGCCGAGCCCCAAAGCAACACTGTCTCGACCTTGTTGGCCGTGCCTCGAGACCTCTACACGCCGGCACTGCGGGCAAGGCTCGAACGCTTCTTGCTCACCCAACTTGATGGCACAACGGCTGAAGTGTCCGTCGAATTGAGCGACCGGTCTGAAGCCTTGGTGCGATTTGTTATCCACGTGGATGGGTCGGTGCCAGAAGACCCGCTCGATCCCTTGGCCAGAGAAGTGCGGCTCTTGTGCCGGACTTGGGAACAAGAACTGAATTCAGCATTACTAGATTTTGTCGACGCCGAAACTGCCCCGGTTCTAGCCCACGCCTATGGTCCGCTCTTCCCTACTTCATATCGTGAGACATACAACCCGGGATTTGCCGCCGCAGACATTCTCGTATTTGAACGAATGAAGAGGGCGGACGACGGAGTCGCGATCGAATTCAGCCAGGACCTTTCACCCACAGGCCACAATCGCCTCAAGGTCTACTCACTTGGCGAACCATTAGAGTTGTCGCGGTTTCTGCCCATCTTGGAAAGCCTTGGACTCTGGGTGGTGGATGAAGTCGCCTATAGCCTTTCCGGCGATACAGGTGGTGCCGTCGCTGCCGTTGGCGATAGTCGTGGTGGGAGCCGTGGTGGCACTGGCAGTGAGCAACGGCTGCGGGCCGATATGCACCTACAAGATTTCGGCGTATACGACCCGACTGGCGCCTCAATCGACGTACGCAACGATGGTGACCGGATCGCGACGGCAGCGTTGGCTCTCAACAAGGGTCGCAGCGAGATCGATTCGCTGAACCGGCTCGTGCTGCGAGCCGGCATGACCTGGCAGGATGTAAGCGTCCTGCGAGCCTATCGTCGGTATCGCAATCTGGTCGGCAGCACTTACTCGCTTGAATACGTCAACGATTGTCTCGTCGAAAATGCGGCTGCCTCCGGCGCCATTCTTAACCTGTTCGCCGCCCGGTTTGATCCGCAAGATCTATCTTCGCCCGAGGACCGACAGCACCTTCACGACCTGGTAGTGCGCGAGTGTGATGCAGTCGCCCGCCTCGACCAAGACCGAATCTTGCGCTCATTCTTGGCCCTCGTCGAGGCGACCACCCGCACAAACCGTTACTTGCCACACAAGGGCGACTACCTAGCCTTCAAGTTTGACAGCAGCGCAGTGCCCGGCATGCCCCGCCCAGTTCCATTCCGCGAGATCTTTGTCCACGCACCCTATATGGAAGGTATCCATTTGCGCTGGGGGCCGGTTGCTCGCGGTGGCATACGGTGGAGCGAGCGTTACGACGACTACCGTACCGAAATTCTTGAGCTCATGCGGGCCCAAGTTCTCAAAAACGCTGTCATAATCCCTACTGGCGCCAAGGGTGGTTTCGTCCTCAAAAACACCCCACCCGCGCCAGAGTTGCCCGCGTATGTCGAACAGGCATACCGGACTTTCATTGAAGGTTTGCTCGATCTCACCGACAACGTGGTCAACAACAAGATTCTTCCGGTCGAGCCCCGCTACGATGGCGACGACCCCTACATGGTCGTGGCCGCCGATCGTGGCACGGCAGCCTTGTCTGACTTGGCTAATGAGCTCAGCGAGAGTCACCACTTTTGGCTCGATGACGCTTTCGCATCGGGTGGTTCGCAAGGATACGATCACAAGGCGCTAGGCATCACGGCACGCGGTGCCTGGGTCGCTATCTCACGCCACTTCAGCGAACTCGATATCGACATTACCCACGAGCCATTCACGGTCGTGGGTATCGGTGACATGTCTGGTGATGTCTTTGGCAACGGCATGTTGCATTCCCAACAGATTCGGCTAGTTGCAGCTTTTGATCACCGCGATATTTTTGTCGATCCGGATCCGGACCCAAGCACATCTTTCGCCGAGCGTGAGCGCCTCTTTGGTCTGCCCCAGTCAAGCTGGCAAGACTACAATGCTGGCCTCATCAGCGAGGGGGGCGGAGTGTGGTCCCGTGCACTCAAGCAAATCAAACTGACCGACCAAGTGCGGGCGGCCTTGCGCATTACCGACCACGCGCTCACGCCCTCGGAACTCATCCAAGCCATCTTGCGTGCCCCCGTCGACCTGCTATTTGCCGGTGGTATCGGCACCTTTGTGCGTGCCGACCGTGAAGCCGACGACACGATCGATGATCGCACCAACGCCGATGTGCGGGTGACAGCGTCTGATGTTCGAGCCCGCGTAGTCGGCGAGGGCGCCAATCTTGCGTGTACTCAATGGGCCCGCATTGACTATGCGCGCCGGGGCGGACGAATCAATACCGACGCCGTTGACAACGCTGCCGGTGTCGACATCTCAGACCATGAAGTAAACATCAAAATACTGCTCGATGCAGCCGTGCAACATAAAGACATTACCGGCGACGAACGCAACGACCTGCTTCAAAAAGTGTGCGACGACGTGGTCGCCACAGTGCTCAACGACACCGCCTTGCAAACCTGGGCGCTAAGCCGTGAGGCAGCGCTCAGCCCCACATATATCGATTCCTATGAGGAACTCATCACCCGGTTGGAGGGGCGCGGCGTAATCGATCGAGTAGTTGAGTGTCTGCCAACACGCGAAGAAATGCAAGCCCGCAAACGGGCAGAGGCTGGCTTGACCCGTCCCGAACTAGCCGTTTTACTGGCCGGCGCAAAACGTAGCCTCACAGCGGAAATTCTCGCCTCGTCACTGCCTGACCAAAGTGCCATGCAAGCCATCCTTGCCGCCTACTTCCCTCCCCTGCTTGTCGAACAATTTGGCCGATTTCTCGACGATCATAGGTTGCGACGTGAGCTGATCGCCTCGGGCGCCGCCAACGAGATTGTCAATCGGATGGGCATCACTTTCGTGACTCGAGTTGGCTCCGAGACCGGGGTGGATCACGCCCGAATTGCCGCCGCCTATTGGATAGCTAGAGGGGTGACCGACGCCGCTTCTATCTGGAAGGATGTCACCGATCCCGCAGTTAGTCACGACCCACGCCAACAGCTCGAGCTAGCTGCTGGTGTCTCAGCACTACTCGAAGCACTCAGCCGAGACTATTTGCGCCGCAATGAAGTCGAAGACATCGAAACCATTATCGAACGGGACCGAACAACCTTCAGCGAATTGCAGGGATCAATCGCTGAACTGGGCAGTCCTATCAAGCGTCGACTGCGACAGCGCCTTTGCGATGCCTTAATCGACCAAGGCCTGCCGCCAACACTCGCCCTAGAGTTTGTGTGCCTGCCCGAGCTTGAAATCGCGCCAGACGTGGCCGTGCTATCACGAGATTTGGGGCGGTCAGTTCCAGAAATAGCAGACTCGATGCTGCACATAAGCGAACTGTTACACATCGACAAGCTCAACGAATATCTGACCAAGTTCCAGCCCGACGACAGTTGGGCCCACGCCGCTCGCTTAAGCCTTCTCGACGAGCTCGACAGTCTGCGCCGGATTGCAGCCAAGCGGGCCCTGCGAGCCTTCCCGTCGTTGGCAGCCCTCGACGCTGTCGATCGCTTCGTGTCCGAACGGGCCAGCGCCATCAGCAGAATCAGCGATCTCATGCACGACGCCCAAACCAACAGTCAGCTTCGCCTTGATGCAATCACAGTCATCGCCCGCGCCATCCGCGTCGCCATCGATTAACTTTTGGTAACCATTTACCCCTCTCGTCATCCTGAGGGAGCGCAGCGACCGTGAGGATCCACCTGGGGCGAAGCCGCAGACCAACCGCCACGTCGAGCCATACGGATACACCCCTGGACGACTTCGGCCCTTTTATGCAGTTTGCGTATAGAATTGTGGTTTCGCTCGTTTGCCGCATGCGGCCCTCCAAGGAGACTCCCAATCACTTCAACGCGATTTCGACCGCTGGTGCTCGTAGCAACCGTGGTTCTTGCCATTACAGCCGCTCTCCCTTTGGCTTCGCCAGCCCAGGCTAGCCCTGGCCAACTGGACCCAACTTTTAGCCTCGACCCGGGGACTCTTCACTTTCAGTTTGCACACCCCGACGCGACCCTTAAGTTTTCCGAGATCATCAAAATGGTCAACCAACCCGACGGAAAACTCGTGGTGGCTGGTGGTGCCGCCGACGCTCGGAATCGTCGCAGTGCTTTTGTGGCACGGTTTTTGCCATCCGGAAAGCTCGATCCCAGCTTTGGCGACAACGGAGTCACTCGAATTCAAACATCCCTGGCTACTGCACCAGCGTTCGGGTCAGAGGCACGGGCGCTAACTATCGGGCCCGAGGGAAAGATCTTGATCGCTGGCTTCACCCATTCCGCCCAAAATCGGTCCGAGGCTTTTATCAGCCAACTTAGCGCCGAAGGCCAACTCGACGCCGAATTTGGCACTGGTGGGATCATGCGGATTCAAGCTTCTCCTGCAAACGTCCAGAATCCGAGCACTCGGGCAAATTCGGTAGGAATTCAGTTCGATGCAGGTGTGCCCAAGATCGTAGCAACTGGCCTGACCCGCTTCACAAATGGCCACATCGAGTGCTTCGCCGTGCGACTTCTCCCGAATGGCAGTCTTGACAGCTTCTTTGGCGATAATGGCCTCGCCCACGTGGACGCTTCAGACCCCAACGCTAAACAGAGAAATTCTGGCCTCTGGGGCGCTGCGATTGCGCCCGACGGCAAGATCGTTGCTGTTGGTAGCGCTCGCAACCAAGATGGCAGGGAATTGTTTCTTACGCTTCGATGGTGTGCCGACGGAAAGCTAGACCCAGCCTTTGGGCACCAAGGCATCATCCGGACACAAATGGGATCTGCAAGCGTGCCAATAGAGTCTGCCCGCGCTAGTGATGTACGCATCGCCGCTGACGGGAAGATCGTTGTGGGCGGAAGTCTCGCAAGAAGTGGGGACGGGCCCGCTTTTGCTGCGCTGCGCTTACTCGACAAAGGACAAATTGATAGATCCTTCGGCAGTCAAGGCACATTTTCTTACGCAATAGGGCGGATAACTAAACCCGTGGCAGGACGAGCAGCCACCCTAGAAATTGGACCCGACGGAAGCATCGCTGTGGTCTACCAAGGTAACGACCACAACGGCCCCATCTCGGCAGCATTGCGAATCCGTCCGAACGGCCACCAAGATCGAAGCTTCGGCACCGACGGCCACGTCGTCCTCCAAGACCACTATCAGGCCAAGACAGATCATGAGGGTGGACTCAATGACTTAGTGATCGAGCCAGATGGAGCGCTAGTCGTGGCGGGTGGATCCTTTACCGGCCCAGACAGCACCCATTGCACCCTGCAGCGACTCCTCCGCAATGGGAAACTCGATCCACAATTTTCAAGCACCGGCATCTCGGCCGTGCAGAGCGCTCATCCGGAACCTACGAAGCGAGACTCTCAAGCATACGAGGCAATGCTGGCACCCGACGGCAAGATTGTTGGCGTAGGCGCAGGCACTGATTCCGACGGCAACACAAGTTTCGTGGTCGTGCGCCTTCTGGCCGATGGTCGCCTCGATGCTGGCTTTGGCCAAGGCGGGATTGTCCGATTTCAACCGTCGCACCCCAGAGCCCCCGCCAAGAGGGCACTGATCAACTCGATCGTATTTGATCGAGACGGAAAGATTGTCGTCGCCGGAACAGCGCTCGACGCTTACGGCATGAAATGTATGGCCGTGGCTCGACTACTCCCGGACGGTAGCCTGGACCAGGCATTTGGTAATTCAGGCATTATCCGCCACCAGATTGCTAGAAGTAACGGACCCGAGTTCTGGTCTGAAGCAGCAAAGATCGGCCTCGGACAAGATGGCAACATCTTGGTTGCCGGCACAGTCCGTGACGATCTCGGTTGCCACATGGTGCTACTGCGCCTCCTGGCAGACGGCAGCATCGATACGACCTTTGGCAGCAGGAGAAGCGATTCATTGACCAGGAACGGGATCGTACGCATCGCGCCACATCATCCGAATTCCCATATGCAGGTGTCGAGCACACAGTCTCTGTTGGTGCAGCCAGATGGAGACATACTTCTTAGCGGAGACACTCACGAGGACAGAGATGAGCGTTGTTGTGTGGTACTAAGGCTCAAGAGTGACGGTCGCCAAGATATGTCCTTTGGCTCTGGCGGTATTGCCAGAATAAGGGCCAACCACCCCACAGCCGCCCCGAATGGCCTGTGCCTGACTCAATCACTCGCTCTGTGGTTCGACCCAAAAGCAGGTAAAACGAAACTCATTGCTGGCGGAACAGCCGTTGATGAAACTGGCAAGAATGCAATGCTGGTCATGCGGCTGACCCATACCGGCCAGCTCGACCGGTCATTTGGCGACCACGGCCTCGTTCTCACCAAACCGGCACAGGCAGGAAGGCCAGTGGATAGTTCGTCGGTTACGGGTGTAGGCATTTATCAAGACAAGATCATCATCAGTGGAACGGTAACACTGCCTGACGGATCATCCGAGCTTGCCATGATCGCCCTATCCCCCAACGGATCACGCGAGACTGACTTTGGCCAAGATGGGATAAGTCGCTTCCAAACCTGCCACCAAAGAGCCGTGGACCAATGCGCTATTGCCAGTTGGCTTATCATGGCTGGCGACAAGATCATATTGTCGGGCCTTGCGATGAACCAGAACAACTTTGCGTGTGTCGCCTTTGCTCGCTTCTTTTGTGCAACCGGACAGCTGGATCGAAGTTTTGGCGACTCGGGGGTATCGCTTGTCCACGCTTCGTACGATGGTCCGCCCAAACGGGCATCAGAAGCCCATGCAGTTGCAGTTCAGGCTGACGGCAAGATTGTTACAGCCGGCAGCGCCAGCGACTCAAACAGCGACGAATCTATTTCGGTTGCACGATTCGAAGCAGACGGACAACAAGATTTCGACTTCGCAAGCCAGGGCGTGGCTCGTCTTCAAGCCTCACCTTCTGCCGCCCCGAAAAAGGCATCATCCGCTCGGGCTGTTGCGGTGGCACCCGACGGGAAGATCGTCGTTGCAGGAAGCGCCCTCGAGGCCGACGGATCAGAATGCTTCGTGATCGCCCGCTTTCTGGCCGACGGTCGGCTCGATCCCGATTTTGGCACTCGGGGAATCACCCTAATTCAGGCGTCACATGCCAGTTCCAACCGGAAGCAATCTCGTGCGAACGCTCTAGTGCTTCAGCCGGAACGGCGAACGGCAAAAATCGTTGCCTTCGGCACAGCCCACGATGAACATGGCCACAGCTGCATGACCATGATGCGATTGGGGGCTGACGGCCGCCTAGATACCCAATTCGGCTCCAGAGGGATAACTCGGATTCAGGCCTCTCCACCTGGCCTTCTAGCAACCGACAAGTTTTCTTCCGCTGATGCCGCGGTCAGTCAGTCCGACAACAAAATCCTCCTGGCAGGCAGCGCACGAGACGATCAAGGGGAGCTAAGTTTCGCACTGACTCGAATCCTGCCGGGCGGTCAAGTCGACGCCTCGTTCGCCAACCAAGGAGTGTTGCTCCATCAAACCTCCGGTGCGACGGGAACGCGGGCCTCAACCAGCGGCTCACCACCGACGGAGCAAGCTGCCGCCGTGGCCTCAGCTGCCGCAGCATCCTCGACCGCAACGGCCAAACGTCCAAGTGCTTCAAAGTGGGTTCCACGCGTACCACTTGACACGCGATCTGCGGACGACCGTCCGAACGCGGCAAGAGTGGAACTCGATGAATTGATGCGAGAGTCACAATGCGCCTCGGCTGACGCTCTTGAGCTTGAACACCCCGGAAAATCCTTGCCCGGGCGGTTCAGCCTCAAGAACGAGCGTTCCTCCCAGGCCCGCGGTATCGCCATCCAGGCACAGAGCAAGACCTCCTTCAAAATTGTCGTTACTGGGGTGGCTCTCAATCATGAAGACGAAGACTGCATTGCCACGGCTCGATTCCTGCCCAACGGCACAGTGGACCAGACATTCGGTGACAACGGAGTCAGTCGCGTCCAAGCCTCGTCGGCACCCCTAAGCTCATCTGGTGCCTCATCTGTCGTCATCCAAAGGGACAACATCATCGTCGCAGGCCTAGCCAGGGAAAACGCCCAGCTCAGCATGGCCGTAGTACGACTACTATCAAACGGTCAACCCGACACGACCTTTGGCGATAACAGCATCGTGCGCATCCAAGGGGCCCACTCATCTGCTACTGGAGGGTCTTCCGCCGCGAGAGCAATCGCAATCCAAACCGAAGAAAGAGCCCAAAGACTGATCATGACCGGACGAGCCACAGACGAACGCAATCAGAACGCCCTATCGATATCCCGACTCGTCATGTAAGCATCTCAGGAAATCCTCATAGAACTCTCAGCTGGCTCTTAAGACCAGCCTATATATTCGTATATGCGCATTTGATTTTCGCGCACTTTCATTGACCGACTTTCTCCCATCGATGCGGGGGCAAATAACGTGGAGAACCACTTTGAAATTCAATAGGAAATATTTAGCCACAGCCGCCTTGGTCGGATCACTAGCAGTGTCCGCCTTATTGGCAGGTCCTGCGAACGCAATGATACGTGTCGAGGCGGGAGCCACACCTCAACAAGTTCCAACACCCGCACAGGATCAAGACGCAAAGACAAAGAACAACGACAACGACAACGACGACGACGGACTCGACTCAGGAACAGCTTCCCCCTCACCTGCGAACCATTCTGCCCGAGCAGCGTCCGCAGCAGACAGCACACCGATGCGCTCGGTTGGGGACAACTTGTCAGATCTGGCTAGTCCAGACGGTCACCGCATGAATGATTCCGCGGTGGTGAACACCCCGCTAGTACCCAATTCTCACTCCCCGGTTCACGACGATCGCCAAACTCCACTCGATCGAGCACCACAGGCGGACGCCGACAATGCTGGACTTATGGCCCCACCAAGTTCGGCAGACATAAACGATGATCCTATCACGCAAGCGCTAGCCGGAACACGCGCCCAACTCAACCTCCGGCTTGTTCGTCCCCATACTGCAGCACACTCTCAAGTGACACGCACGGTCGCTCAGGCCCTCAACTTATATGACGGAGGCGTTCGGCTCCAATTTACCGATGGCACTGTAGTCGTCGACTTTGACCCAATCCCTCGTGTTGGTGACTCAGATGCTTCAAATGCGACTACTGGGATATCTCGTCGGTCTGACGCAGGAAGCTCACATTTATCGGATGACGGCGAATTGCAAAGGGATCGTTCGGACGAATTTCAGCTGAACGCAGACCCAGCCCACAACTCGCTCGGGTCAACCACAAGCGACGCTCACCTCGCCGCGCTACACCGCGATTTCGACGACTATGACGTCCTACCGACGCGACTTTTCAGAGCGAATGCGGTGAACCATAACCATGCGGCTGCCGCCGCTACCAGGCCTCAAACCAGGAGATTGCGGGTGGTTCCGCAGGTTCATCGACCAGACAACTGGATAATGACTCCAAACGGGACCCAGATCCCGTTTATTCAAGATGTTGTCTCGTCGTCCGGAAGCACATCCGGAAGTGACGCCGGGAACGACTCGGGGGGCGAAGGGTCCTTTGGCTAGGTGTTCATCAGCCGCCCCCTCGAATTACAGGCATGAAAGCGTGGACCAACGAATGTCGAGATTTAGTAGGAAATTCCTGGCAACAACTGCCCTGGTCGGGTCGCTAGCCCTGTCGGGCCTCATGGCAAGTCCAGCGGACGCAATGCTGCGCGACGAAACCCCGGCTGCAACCGCCGACGCTGGGAAAGTCTCGTTCCCTGACGACGCTTCCTCGAGCCAGTTGGATTTCAGTGACGCAACGACCTCTAGGGCAGCAAGCCCCGAGAGACCGCCCAGAAGCGGCACGGCTGACTCTCGAGGTGCCAGCACTCGAATGACTGATGGCGCCGCATCACCAGACTTACAAGGGGCTAACACACCTATCACAGCTGAGGCCCAAGCGGATGAGGCCGGGGCTGACCATTCAGCGGATGTCGACGTGAGGCCCGAGTCGGGCCCTGGCGTATCCGACATGTTCGACATGGGGCCATCCGCAGCGGGCAACGATGACAACCATGTACGAAGCGGAAACACTGGACCGTTGGTACGGACACATCAAGGCCGATTCCGGGTCTCTGACGATGAAGTTGAACTAGTGCATAGAGGCGACATCCTCGAACTCGGCGATGCCCCCGTTCAAGGGGCAAACCCACGCAACCAAACGATAGGCGGGGCCGCCAGTGCTAGCAGCGATATGCCCAGCGACAGCGATGACGACGAGGAACTTGTTCGTGAAGACAGCGACACGTCCACCGGGATAAATGTGTATTACGTCGGGGCGGAGTTATCCCCTGGTGCGCTCGGATTCGACGACTAAGGCTCCGATGCAGAGAATGCTTAGCCGCCCCAGCCTTAAGTGTTGCTGCACAGTCGACTGATTCGCTCCCTCCTTCAGAAGCCCCAAGTAGCGTCACATCGACCTAGCCCGATAGAATGTCCTAATCCTGTGCAAATCATTGCGAGGAGTTCTTCTTGGAGTGGGCAGGAGCCGATGGCACAAATGGTAAGAATTAGGGCAGGTTGTGAATTTGTGTTCGCGACGGAGCGCGCAGTTCACGCTGTGTTTCAAATCCGTCCCCGCCTTGACGGCGACCATACTGTGATACGTGAGGTATTTGACGTCTCGCCCAATCAGTCACCGGGCTCCACCTATCAAGACATCTATGGCAACACCTGCCAGAGACTTGAAATCCCGCCACATCATTTTCGGCTCTATTACGACGTGATTGTCGATGTCCCTGCAGCCCCTGACGCCGTGAACTTCGACGCCCGCGAGGTCGCTGCCCATGCGCTACCCGATGACGCGCTCCTGTACACGATGCCGAGCCGCTATTGCATGTCTGACCTTCTCAGTGATGCTGCCTGGCAACTCTTCGGTAACATCGAGCCCGGCTATGGGCGAGTGCAAGCAATCTCTGACTACGTGCACGAACACATCGAGTTTCAATACGGATCGACATCACAGGTCTCAACAGCCCAAGATGTGTTCGAATCCCAGCGTGGCGTGTGTCGAGACTTCGCACATTTGGCGATCAGTTTCTGTCGAGCTCTCAACATTCCGGCCCGATATGTCTTCGGCTACTTGCCCGATATCAACGTGCCTCTCGATAAAGCACCAATGGATTTTGCCGCGTGGACGGAAGTTTGGCTCGGCGACAAATGGTATACATTCGACCCGCGCAACAATAAGGCCCGCACGGGACGCATCGTCATAGGTCGCGGCCGCGATGCTCTCGACGTGGCGATGGCAACAACTTTTGGGGCAGCTCAATTAGACAAGCTAGTTGTGTGGGCAGATGAAGTCCAAGAACCAAACCAGACGTCGGTTTTCGGCTAGGGTTTGTGCGTTGTCAAAGCTGACCACCAGGGAGACCCAGGTCGCCACCAAGGACACTGTCGCTGCCAACGCGTTCATCCAACTGGTAACAGGAACACATGCGGGATCACGCGAAATTCATCGACCCATTTGAGCTCGACCTCCTAGACCTCGGGGCTGCAACCCGAATCACCTATGGCGTCGAACAACGCTTTGCGTATGAGTACAGCAGCTCGGTCTGGGAACTACAGCATCAGCTCATGGTGATACCACCGAGCGAGTATGGCAGCTATCGGCGCATCTGGCACGATGTGGCCGTCTCTCATTCGGGCGCAGAAACTACCCAAGTCCAAGACTCCTCGGGCAACGAAATCACCACGATCTCGATCCCTCAAGTGGATGATGCCATCACGTTTGAAGTGCACGCGCACGTTGAGCGGACCAACCCGGCACTCCCAGTGCTCGTTCGTGAAAACGCTGGCCATTCGTCTAGCGGATCTGTTTCCGGGGCGTCGGCCTGGCTGTCAGAGACTCCCCTGACCGGTGCCGACGACGACATTCTTGCCCATGCTCAAGCTCTAGCTCAAGGTGCAGCCGGCCTAGACTTCGCCGACAAAGTAGCTGCTTTCATCCACGATACAGTCCAATATGAGCTTGAAACCACCGACGTACGCACGACTGCCGCTCAAGCGTTGAGCCTTGGCCGCGGCGTCTGCCAGGATCAGGCCCATATCATGCTGGCTATGTGCCGATCACAAGGTCTACCTGCCAGATATGTTTCAGGCCACCTACTAGGCGAAGGGGGCACCCACGCCTGGGTGGAAGTACTCGTGCCGCCAGAGGACCCCGAACTCGACGGCACTCTTGAGGCTGTGGCGATCGATCCGTGCCACGGTCGGCGCTGTGGCCCCCAATATGTAACCATCGCCGTCGGCCGCGACTACCGAGAGGTGGCACCCACCTCGGGCTGGTATCGAGGCACCGCCAACAGCACCCTCTCAACCACCAAACGCGTCGGCATAATCGACATCCAATTCTGACCTCGCTTGATCGCCGAAGTATCCATTCACCCCTCTCGTCATCCTGAGGGAGGCGCTAGCCGACCGTGAGGATCCATCCTGTGGCGAAGCCACAGATCCACCTACATGTTCGATCCATTCCGAATTGCTCGCTGCGCTCGCAACACAGCAAAGCCTGGATTGCCACGCCCTGCAGAGCCAGGGCTCGCAATGACGAAAGACCTGGTAGCGACCCTCTGGCCGCGACCCCTGAATAGTTACTCGCCGAACCTGCCCAAGTACTTAAGCAATCGATTGGGTATCATTAAACTCTTCGATTTCAGACGCAACCCGCCATGACTTGGCAGAATGTGACATTAGGGCCCGCTATGGAATAACTAGCGCGTTTGCGGCGAGTCCTGGGTGACTCTCGCAAGGCGCGACGACGATTCGTAGCAGGCACTACTCGAGGAGGAGGAACGCAGCGAGAGCCGGCCAGGGCCGTTGCAAGCGCCTATGTTATTCCATAGCGGGCCCTCGGTGGGCCGAAACATTCAACGTTCTCGATGGTTGATTTTGGCCATCTTGTGTTTAAGTCTGAGCGTTATCAGCATTGATAATACGATTGTCACAGGCGGCCTGCCCAAGCTCGCCCAGACGCTTGGGTCGAGCCACACCGATCTCGAGTGGATAATTGACGGCTACACAATCGTTTTTGCCGGTCTCTTGCTGAGCGCCGGGTCGTTGAGCGACCGTAAAGGCCGTAAAGGCATCTTGCAAGTTGGCCTGGCCCTCTTTGCACTCACGTCTGTGTGGGCCGCCTTCGCCGACACTTCTTCGGGGCTCATTACAGCCCGCCTGCTTATGGGGGCAGCTGCCGCACTGATCATGCCTTCGACTTTGGCAATTCTGGCGGCAGTATTTCCAAAAGAAGAGCGGGCCAAAGCGCTCGGTATTTGGACTGCCGTCCTAGGCCTCGGCGTAGCAACAGGGCCATTGATCGGCGGGTTCTTGCTCGACCATTATTGGTGGGGCTCCATTTTTCTTATCAACGTGCCGATCGTGGCTGTCGCCCTGACTGCCACAGCAATTTGGGTGCCAACCTCACGGGACCCCAAGCCGAACCGGCCCGACGTACTTGGCACAATCCTATGGACAATGGGTATGTTCGCCGTCATGTTCGTCATCATTCAAAGCGGCCAAGATGGTTTTGGCGCGGCGCACGTGATAGCTGCCGTCTTCATTGCGATCCTAGGCATTGGCGGATTTGTCTTCTGGGAGCGACATACCAACCATCCGATGCTCGACATTCGGTTATTGGCCAACGGGCAGTTCCGGGGGGCGATGGTCTCGGTGGCACTCACCCAATTCGCCTTATACGGAGCGGCATTTCTCATTGTCCAGTATCTGCAATTGGTGCTGGGCTATTCGGCGTTTGCATCGGGAGCGGCACTTCTGCCGGCGATCATATCGGTCGTTGTCATGTCGGCAACGAGTTCGGTCGTGGTGGGCAAACTAGGCACAAGGACGACAGTCTCAGCCGGCCTAGTTTGCGTGACTGCCGGTCTCGCTCTCGGCGCGTACACCCTCTCGGGGACCAGCAACTATCCGCTCTTGGCCCTGGCCATGGCCCTGATTGGCGCAGGCCTGGGCGTTGCTTTACCTCCTGCCGAAAACTGCATTTTGACTGCTGTGCCCAGAGAGAAAACGGGCGTCGGTTCAGCAGTCAACGACACAGTGTTGGAATTAGGCGGAGGATTGGGCGTTGCCGTTCAAGGCAGCATCGTGGTGTGGCTGTATCAATCGGGCATTCACAGCGCCACGGCGATGTTGCCCCCAGCCCTACAAGAAAAGGCAAAGGACTCTCTCGCCGCAGCCATACGTGTTTCCGAGGCTGTCGGTAAAACAGATGGCACCACACTGGCCGACACGGCCCGCCACGCTTTCACGAGCGGAATGCGCTTCAGCCTCATAGTGGGTGCCATCATCGTATTCGCCGGGGCGATCATCGCCCGAGTTACCCTACCGGCCCAGTCTCCCGCTGAACCGCTGCACTAGCGTAGTCATTACGCACCTCCCTCTGTCATTGCGAGGAAGCAGCTCGGGGCGACGAAGCAATCCAGGCTTTATTGTGTTGCGAGCGCAGCGAGCAATTCAAAATGGCTCGACCATGCTGATAACGTCCTGCTCGCTGCGCTCGCAGAATATTTAAAGTCTGGATTGCCACGCCCTGCCAAAGCCCAGGGCTCGCAATGACGGCGGCGGGGGCCGCCGTCCACTACGGGCTTTGTAGCCAGGGGTCGGTGATGTCAAGGTAGTTTAAGTCGCCGCCTAGCTCAGTCCACTCGTCAAACAGGGGCTGGACATCGGCCGGCATTGGTTGACTCTCACCCGCACGGGCCTCTTTTTCAGACTGGAACCAAGCGACTTCGGTAAAGCTTCCGTCTTTGTCTTGGGCAAGCAGGCCGCCAATGATGTCTGGCCGGTATCCTGGCAGCTTCTTCTCGAAGTCTCTGCTCAACTCCAGAAGCTTCTGCGGATTCTTAGTCCAGCCCTGAATTACTTGCACGAAGCCGGCGTTGTCTGACCCTCCGTCGAGCATCAGGTCAACATCAGCGCAGTCCCAGAACTTGACCGACTCACTGAAATACTTCTCCGTGTCGGCCCACCACTTGCCTTGCTCTGGTCGTTGGCTGTTGCGCTGCGCAGCTTCCGGTGAGTCAAAGCGCACAACGGCCAGCCAGTCGCCCTTGTCGGTAACACCCGCTGTGGTGCCTAACCATCCTGGGGCTCCCTGCGCGAGTTCGGATTCCCACTTGTCAAATTGCTGCCGAAGGCCGCTAGCATCGCTAACACGACCTTGAATGACCTGCACAAACATTCGATATCTCCTCTTGATCCTGCGGTTCAGACCCCTCCCTGAAGGAAGGGGTCTCCTTAATGTGAGTATGGAGGGATCTAAAGCCCCTCCATACTTTGATAATCACCACGGCCCTGAAGGACCGTGGTTTTACAAAGGCAACAATTATGGCTCGATTTAAAGTTGGCGTTCAGCTGTACCAACAGCACACAACCATACGGGATTTGCGCTATGCCTGGCAAAAAGCCGACGCTTTGGGTGTGGATTCGATCTCATGTTGGGACCACTTCTTTCCTTTATTTGATGACGGTAGCGAGTCCCACTTTGAGGGTTGGTCGCTTGTAACAGCAATGGCGATGGATACCGAGCAGGCCCAAATTGGCACGATGGTCACGTGCAACTCTTACCGCAATCCTGACTTGTTGGCCGACATCGCCCGCACGGTTGATCACCTATCTAACGGTCGAGTGTTCTTGGGGATTGGGTCCGGCTGGTTCGCGCAAGATTATGAAGAGTATGGATACGAGTTCGGCACCGCCGGCAGCCGGCTGAAGGATCTCGAGTGGGGATTGGAACGCATCAAGTCAAGGTTGGCAAAGCTGAACCCCAAACCGATCGGCAAGATGCCCATCCTGATCGGCGGAGCAGGCGAAAAAGTCACATTGCGACTGGTGGCCGAACACGCTGACGCGTGGAACACGTTCGGTCCGCCCGAGCATTACGCCCACAAGTCCCAAATTCTCGATGAGTGGTGTGAGAAAGTGGGCCGGGATCCCAAGTCAATCGAGCGCACGGTCTCGGTCAACAGGCGAACACCGATAGAGCCCGACGGCGACGACACCATCGAAGACTACTTGGCGCTAGGAGCTCAGCAAATCATCGTCGGTGTCGGCCATCCCTTTGACTTCACAACCCTCGAATACATCTTGAAAATGGCCCGAGGCTGATCTTTTCACATACCTCGGGCAGGTCCCTCTACCCGTCCCCTCCACCCCCTCCGTCATCCTGAGCCCTGGCGCCAGCCAGGGCGTGAGGATCCAGGAATCCGAATTCTGCGAGTCAGCGAGCAAGTCAAGATGGATCTAACATGTAGGTGGATCTGCGGCTTCGCCACAGGTGGATCCTCACGCTGCGGCTAGCGCCTTGCTCAGGATGACGGACGGGGTGAATGATCCATTTCTATTGCTCGCTTCGCGTCGCAACACAGTAAAGCCTGGATCCTCACGCCCTGGCTGGCGCCAGGGCTCAGGATGACGGAGGAGGGTGCTGATCGCTCGTTAGCATGTCACCAGTTGCGTTGCCAGTCGAGCATAGTGTCGTACGGGCTGGGGCTGGCGTCGCCGGGGTTTTGGGGAAATGTGTCGGCGTAGTGACCGGTCACACCTGGCGGTCCACCCACCCAGGTCTGTTGACCGGGCACAGGCCCGGCGCCGACGGCAGGACTTGGATCATAGCGAGTCCCGTAATAGTCATTTTGATGATTAGAGGGGTCTGCCAGATCGACGCCATATGGGGTCTCAACAACTGGCAGTGAACTGCTGAATTCCATCGCCCGAGACGTCAACTTGCCATGCCAGCGCTCACCCACAAAGCCACCCCACGCAGCGCCGCCCAAACCACATACCACTGACGTAATGACAGCGGCGATACCAAAGCGACCCCAACCGAGAGCAACCGTGGGCAAGCGGCCCTCGGCTAGCTGGTGCACGAATGCCAACTTGAGGACGTAACCAAGACCGAGCCCCAGGCTGGCCAACAAAAAGAAGCTTGACAATGCCACGACAAATCCGTGCGCTACTCCACTGCGGCGAGCCATGCGCCCCGCCGCATAAGCAGCGAGAAAAAACTCAAAAGCGACGATAATACCTGCTGCAATACCGAGCGAGATGCCACCCGCCTGACCCAAACTGACCCATCCTGCCAAGTCAATACGCCAATACCGAAACCCGGCTGCGAAAACAACTCCGTATACGACAAATAGTCCGAGAAAGGTGAAGACCCCCGCACCAACCGCCAGCCACGAAATCCTGCCGTAACCAGCTTGACGAGCCAACTTCAGCCTGGTTTTGCCTGATTCTCTTGCCATGTGAGTAACCAGAGTGTCATCCCGGAACTCGTCGCGCTTCACATCGATCCCCTCGAAAGCTAGCTATCTGAACGGCGGCAGCACCCCAAGACTAGCGGGCCGATGCCTCACCACGCCGTCACTCGTATCATTCACGTCACCTTCCCGTCATTGCGAGCGGAGCGAAGCAATCCAGGCATTACTTGTTTTTGCGAGCGCAGCGAGCAATTCAAAGTGAATCGAATGATGATGATGGAGTCCCGCTAACCACTTTCATGGTCTGTTGACGCAACCAGTGATCGGCGAGCACCAAGCACATCATGGCTTCCACGATGGGAACGGCCCGGGGTAGGACACACGGATCATGCCGACCACGGATCGTCGTCGTGACTGGCTCGAGGTCGCTGTTGACTGTGCGTTGTTCTAGCCCGATTGAGGCGGTGGGCTTAAAGGCCACAGTGACGAGGATGTCTTCGCCATTACTGATCCCTCCCTGCACCCCTCCGGAATTATTGGTCAGAGTGGAGAGCCGGCCATCGCCAGCTTCGGGGGGCACAAATTCATCATTGTGCTGGCTTCCGGTCAAATATGTTCCAGCGAAACCGCTACCAATCTCGAACCCTTTCACCGCCGGAATCGACAGCATCGCCTTAGCAAGGTCAGCCTCTAGCTTGTCGAAGACGGGGGCCCCAAGGCCAGGCTCTACGTTGCGGGCCACACAACACAGGGCGCCTCCGACAGAATCACCCTGACTCCGGACCGATGCGATCAGCTTCTCCATGGCCAGCGCGGCCTGCTTGTCAGGGCACCGGATGCTAGAGGCGGCCTCAACGTCTGATCGAGTCACGGTGGTTGGGTCAACCTGCGCCGAAATGTTTTGAACTCGGTCAACCCAGCCAACAACCTCAATCCCTGCGACCAAGTCGAGCAGTTTTCGAGCAATAGCACCGGCTGCGACACGAGCTAGCGTCTCACGCGCGCTCGCTCGGCCCCCGCCAAATGGGTCACGGATACCATATTTCGCCTCGGTCGTGTAGTCGGCATGCGAAGGGCGATAGACATTTTCGAGGTTGGCGTAGTCGCCGGAACGCGCATCGGCATTGCGAACCATCAGAGCAATTGGCGTGCCCAGGGTGTGGCCATCAAACAATCCCGACAAGATTTCAACCTGGTCGGCTTCCTGTCGAGGTGACACGAATTCGCTCTGGCCGGGGCGACGCCGGTTCAGCTCGGCCTGAATTTCGGCAACATCCAACGGCAACCGTGGCGGGCATCCATCAATGACGACCCCGACCGCAGGCCCATGCGATTCCCCAAATGTCGTAATCTTGAAGCACTCACCGAAAGTATTACTCATTTGACGTCGTCATAGAGTTCGTCCCGGTTCCAGGTCCACTCGCCGCTGCCATACGTACTCGCTTTTGCCATCTCCACTAGCTCTTTCATTGCAGTTCGCACCTTGTCGTCGCCGGCATAACTGCTAAGGAAAGATGCAACAACAGAGTTGACGCTGGTGTCTTCGTCCAAGGCCCGCTTGCGCGCTCGTCGAAGAGTGTCCTTGTCTACCTGCAACGTCACCTTGGCCATGGTAACTCCTGGAATACAGGGCCCAGTGTAACAGAGAGGATTTCTTGATGACTAGGTCCACGATACCTGAGAATATATATGGCCAGTGCAATCATGCCCCCCTCCCGTCATCCTGAGGGAGCGCAGCGACCGTGAGGATCCACCTGGGGCGAAGCCGCAGACCAACCCGCTTGTTCGAGCCATTTTGGATCGCTCACTTCGTTCGCAAATCAGCAAAGTCTGGATTGCCACGCCCTGCCAAAGCCCAGGGCTCGCAATGACGAAAGGCTGGCAGCGACATTCTGGCCGCGACCAGGTGAACACTCGGCCGACCCAACTATCCAGCGAAGTCTTGCAGTCATCTAGAGGCAAAGTCGAGCAGGAACGCTGCCGAAGCGATCCACATAAGGGGTTTCACTTTTCGGACCTGTCCGGTCATGGTCATGAGCAGAGTGTAAGAGATGAAACCCATGCCGATTCCGCTGGTGATCGAATACGTGAGCGGAATACCAATGATGGTGAGAAACGCTGGGGCCGCCTCGACAACGTTACGCCAGTCGATCAAGCGGACATGCTGCATCATCAGGAAGCCGACCAGCACAAGGGCCGCTGCAGGAGCCTCGGGCGGGATAATCCCGGCGATGGGCGAGATGAACAACGCCAGCAAAAAGATGATCCCGGTCACGATCGAGGCCAGTCCGGTACGCCCGCCCTCGGCGATTCCGGCCGATGACTCGACGAAAATGGTAGCAGATGACGATGATGCGACTCCGCCGGCCATGGCAGCGACGGAGTCGAGGATCATCACACTCTTCATGCGAGGCAAAGTGTCGTCGGGTCGCAAGAAGTTTCCTTCGGCACCCAACATCAGCACGCTGCCAATAGAGTCAAAGAAGTCAGACATCATCAGCGAGAAGATGGCGAGAAACCCGCCCACAAAGCCAATCTTGCTGAAGAAGCCGAAGGACACGTTACCAACCAGCGAGAAGTCGGGCAGCGAGACCAGGTTGCCGAGACCGGGCAGAGTCCCGATTGAACCCCTCCACAACTGGCCCCCGTAAAATATTTCGTTAACAGCGATGCCCACTACCGTTGCTGCCACGATTGCAATCAGCAAGGCCCCCTTGACCCGACGAGCCGTAAGCGCAAAAACCAAAATCACCGCACCGACAAAAATGAGCCCCTTGGTTGAGTCAACATGGCCCAGCGTTAACAGAGTGCCCTCGCCCTTAATGACAAATCCAGCGTTGGCGAAACCTACGAAGGCAATAAAGAGGCCAATACCGACGCTGATGGCAGTCTTGAGCGGCATCGGGATCGCATCCATGATTTTCTCACGGAACCCAGCAACTACCAAGATGAGAATGAGCAGTCCTTCAAAGACCACAGCCCCCATGGCTTCGGCTGGCGTCAACCCCTTGGAGGCAACAAGGGTAAAGGCGACGAATGCGTTTAGGCCCATCCCGGACGCCAAGGCAAAGGGGTAGCGAGTGATGGCGCCCATGAGGATTGTGGTCACGCCGGCTACTAAAGCGGTAGAGGTGAGAACAGCGGCTTCATTCAGCCCAGCCTGAGCCAAGATCTGAGGGTTTACAAAAAGAATGTACGCCATCGTCACAAAGGTTGTAATTCCAGCGACGATCTCAGTGCGTACAGTTGATCCCAACGCCTGAGGCCGGAAATACCGTTCAAGCAAATTCACAAAAACTCCCAGCCGAATCGAGGGCAAAAAATGAATAATACAGGATTCTTACATAGTATTTGATGCCTCTTTGAGCGCCGCGTCATTGCGAGCGCAGCGTGGCAATCCAGGCTTTACTGTGTTGCGACGCGAAGCGAGCAATTCAAAATGGATCGAATTCGCTGTGAATATTGCTAGCGAGCTACGCTCGCAAATATTTAAAGCCTGGATTGCCACGCCCTGTCAAAGCCCAGGGCTCGCAATGACGAACGCCAGAGCTACCCGGCGAAGTCTTGCAGGGCTTTGGATGCGAAATCGATCAGGAATGCGGCTGAGGCAATCCACATCAAGGGCTTCACTTTTCGGACCTGGCCGGTGCAGGTCATGAGCAATGTATACGAGATAAATCCCATCCCGATACCGCTGGTGATCGAATAGGTGAGCGGAATACCGATGATGGTGAGAAACGCCGGCGCGGCCTCGACAACGTTGCGCCAATCGATCAGACGCACATGTGACATCATCAAGAATCCGACCAGTACGAGAGCAGCAGCAGGAGCTTCTGGGGGGATAATTTTTGCAATCGGCGAGATAAACAGCGCCAGCAAAAAGATGGCACCTGTCACGATCGAAGCGAGTCCGGTGCGCCCGCCCTCGGCGATTCCGGCCGATGATTCAACGAATATCGTGGCTGACGACGATGAAACAAGTCCCCCGGCCATGGCACTTACTGAGTCAAGGATCATGACACTTTTCATGCGGGGCAAAGTGTCGTCGCGTCGCAGGAAGTTGCCTTCGGCGCCCAACATCAAGACGCTGCCAATTGAGTCAAAAAAGTCCGACATCATGAGCGAGAAGATCGCCAAAAAGCCGCCAACAAGGCCGATCTTGGCGAAGAACCCAAACGAGATGTTACCGACCAACGAGAAGTTGGGCAGCGATACAAGATTGCCGACCCCCGGCAAGGTGCCAATTGAGCCTTGCCACAGATGACCGCCGTAAAATAATTCATTGACTGCTATTCCCACCAGGGTGGCCGCCACAATCGCGATCAGCAGCGCCCCCTTAACGCGGCGTGCCGTGAGAGCAAACACCAAAATCACAGCACCGACAAAGATGAGCCCCTTCGTTGAGTCAACGTGGCCCAGCGATAGCAGAGTGCCCTCGCCCTTGATTACGAAACCAGCATTAGCGAAGCCAATAAAAGCAATGAACAGACCGATGCCGACGCTGATGGCAGTCTTGAGCGCCATCGGGATCGCATCCATGATCTTCTCGCGGAACCCGGCAATCACCAAGATCAGAATCAGAAAGCCCTCAAAAACAACAGCCCCCATGGCTTCGGCCGGAGTCAATCCCTTCGAGGCCACGAGGGTAAACGCCACGAAAGTAGTTAGCCCCAGCCCGGGGGCCAACGCGAACGGATAGCGGGTGATTGCACCCATGAGAATTGTGGTCACGCCGGCCACTAAAGCGGTTGATGTGAGAACTGCGGCTTCATTGAGCCCAGCCTGAGATAAGATCTGGGGGTTAACGAAAAGGATGTAGGCCATCGTCACGAAAGTCGTGATCCCAGCCAGTATCTCGGTACGAACAGTTGACCCCACCTCGTGCGGTCGGAAATACCGAGCAACCAAATTCACAGACAAACTCCCAGCCGAGTAACAACTCAAAAACGTAAGCCCCCGGTCCTTCAGGGCCGGGGCGATTATTCAGGCTTGAGAGGGGTTCTTCACCCCTCCCAAGCCATCAATGCGGATGCCCCTTCCTTCAGGGAGGGGTTCATCCGAAGGATGAATAATGCAAGATTATTACATAAAAAATAATGTCTCATTGGGAGCGTTTAATACTTTTCACGTAACAGCGAGCGCCAGCCAAGCCTGTTCTGTCAATTCCACACAGGCAATACAACATTTGTGTCACGATGGTCACCTTGCCGATACGAGGCTAGTGCTTGGCCAAGGCAGCAACGTGCTCTTCGCCAATGACCCTCCTGGCCTGGTCGTCATCAATCGCATCCGAGAACTTAGCCTAGTCAACGAGACAAGTGACCACGTCTGGTTAAAAGTGGGCGCTGGGGAAGTCTGGCATGAATTAGTTGAGCATTGTGTTGCCCATAGCTATGGCGGAATCGAAAACTTGGCCTTAATCCCGGGCTGTGTGGGCGCCGCTCCTGTGCAAAACATCGGGGCCTACGGCGTTGAGCTGGCCGATACATTTGTTGAGCTAGAAGCCTTACTCATCGACACGTGCAAGCTAGTGACCCTAACGGCGAACGATTGTCAGTTCGAATATCGCGACAGCATCTTCAAGCACGAACTCAAAGACAAGGCGATCATCACATCGGTCACCCTGCGTCTGAACAAGAACCCTCACGTCAATCTGAACTACGGGGCACTCACCCACTACTTCCGCGACCACGACCTTCACACCCTCGACATCAAGAGCGTCTTTGAAGCTGTTTGCGACATCCGCCGGTCAAAACTTCCTGATCCTGACGTGATCGGTAATGCGGGCAGCTTTTTCAAGAACCCGTTCGTGACCGTCGACACGTGCGACTCACTCCTTGGCCAGCATCCCTCGATGCCCTATTTCAGCTCTGATGACGACGATGATTCAACAACGGTCAAGTTGTCGGCCGCCTGGCTCATCGACACATGCGGATGGAAAGGGCACCGCCGCGGCGACATTGGCGTCCACCCCCACCACGCCCTCGTGCTCGTCAACTATGCCGACAACTCCCCCAACGGCGCCGCCATTTGGCAACTCGCCCAAGAAATCCAAACCTCTGTCGACGAAACATTCGGCGTCACCCTCACCCCCGAAGTAACCATCATCTAAGCTGCCACAGCCTTCGGATAGGCACAGCGTTTTGACTAGTACCGGACAGCGAAATGGTTACTACAGTTTCAAGGCTTCTTGTCCAGTGCATTCAAAAAGTCGTCGCTTGAATCGAAAGTAGACACATGACCCGCTGCAACATCAGCATCGGCCTCATGTTCCGATTCTTGCCAACGCTTGGTCCAGAACCACTGCTGTTCGGCCAGTATGGGCACCATCGGGTGCAATTCGATGAAGATATCTCTGCCAGTCATAAAGATGGATCCAGCGCAGTGTCGAGGTCAGCCCGGAATCTACCAGGGTCAACATGGGGAAGATGCCGCCAACGTTCCAGCAAAGCTGTCGCATTTACACGCGGATTCGACAGCGGACGAAGTTCGGCAACTGGGCGCCCGGAGCGGGTAACCGTCAGATGCTCGCCTGCTTCGACACGATCAATTGCTGCCCCGACGTGGTTTCTCAGGTCCCGAATCGTTACGTCAGCCATACCAAGCATTGTATTACACGTGAGACACAACGAGGTCCGGTAACCATTCACCCCCTCTCGTCATCCTGAGGGAGGCGCTAGCCGACCGTGAGGATCCACCTGCGGCGAAGCCGCAGATCCACCTACATGTTCGAACCATTTTGAATTGCTCACTGCGTTCGCAACATAGCAAAGTCTGGATTGCCACGCCCTGAAGAGCCAGGGCTCGCAATGACGAGAGGGCGTGCTTAATGGCTTTAGCCTTGCTTGACCTGTTCAAGTGCCTTTGAAGTTGAGGACTTGGGTTAGGGTGTGCTCGACTTCGACGAGGTCGCTTTGGTCGGCCATCACTTGGTTGATATCTTTGTAGCAGGACGGGATTTCATCGAGGAGCGATTTGGCTCGACCCTTTAACCAGACTTTGCCCCGCATTTGGTCGGAGAGTTCCTGGGTGGTGAAACGCTTGCGGGCTTGAGTGCGAGAGAAGCGGCGGCCGGCGCCGTGCGCACAGGAATTGAAACTGTCACGATTGCCCTTGCCACGAACAATAAAGGTTTGCGTACCCATCGAGCCTGGAATGACCCCGTAGTCGCCCGGCTCGGCCCGAATCGCGCCCTTGCGGGTGATCCAGAGTTCTTTGCCGTCGTGCACCTCTAGGGCGGCAAAGTTGTGATGACAGTTGATGCGCTCGATTTGTCGACCGCGCCCAACCTCGTGAAACACTTCGGCCAGAACCGCATCCATCATGCGCTCCCGATTGCCGAGAGCGTAATCTTGCGCCCACAACATGTCGTCAATGTAAGTAGTGAATTCCGGCTGGCCCTGTTCGAAATAGGCCAGGTTGGGATCGGTCAGAGGCACCTGATTAGTTTTGGCCAGCTGACGAGCCTTGCCTATATGGTGACGGGCCAGCTCGTTACCGATCCATCGACTCCCCGAATGCAGCACCACCCAGACTTGCCCATTTTCGTCAAGGCTAACCTCTATAAAATGGTTGCCCGAGCCGAGCGTGCCGAACTGCTGAACTGTCTTCTTAACTTGCTTATCGGAGAAGTTGCTGGGCGGTGGATGCTTGGCCAGCCAGGCTTGCGAGTGGCCTATCGCCGGACCGCCTCCATGATGACTCTCGCCAACGCCGGCTGGAATGACCCGATTGATGCGAGTCAGGAGAGGCTCCAGCGTGTCGGGAAGATCCTCTTGAGACAGGTCTGTCTGCACCGCTATCATCCCACAACCGATATCGACACCAACCGCCGCCGGAATTACCGCGCCTTCAGTTGGAATGACAGACCCGACTGTCGCCCCAATTCCCAAGTGAGCATCCGGCATTAACGCCACATGTCCGCTCACAATCGGCATCTCAGCAGTCTTGATAGCCTGCTCGAGCGTATTCGAGTCGAGCTCGGAAGCCCAGTTCAACAACTTCGGCGTAACTAGTTCTGGCATGACTTCACCGTAACAGGCGCGACCGGCCCCGGCGCCACGTTGCCCTAGACTGTGCTAGATTACTTTGGCATTCAAAACCAAGGGGGTCATCATGGCCGAAAATGCTGAAGATAATCAATATTCCAGGTTTTCGGAAGATGCTGGTGGTCGATTAGCCTATGCGTCGCCTTGTCTGATGACTTTTGGTGCTCTGAATAGCCTTGTTGGCGGGGCGCATGGAGGAAATGCCGATGTAGGTAACATTACTTCGGGATGAAATTGGTTTGGTCCTGAACTCAGGTCACCGCATCCGGTTTTTCGCGCGCGAATGAGAGCTATTTGACCTTGCCATTGGATAGCTCGGGGGCAATTTACTGAGCTGGTTCCGTTCCGTTCGAGAGGATCGAGCTGACACTATGGTCTGATGATTCTGATTTGGTTGTTGCCGGTGTCGGCGATTTTTAGGGTGTTGTCGGGAAGGACCTGTACGTCTTGTGGGTAGTTAAAGCTGGCGTTTTGAGGGTTGCCGTTGTTCCTGATTTGGGTTGCTGGCATCGCGGCGTCTGCGGGGGGTGGTTGATTGCCCGTGCCGGCGAGGGTGGTGATTTTTCGATCCTGCGCTGAAGCGGCATGGTTGACGTAGCGGATGCGTTGATTGAGCGTGTCGGCTATGAATATGTCGCCGTCGCCGTCATCGTCTACCCCGACATCTTGGGGAATTGATAGTTTGGCCTGGTCTGCTTGACCGCCGTCTCCGGTGAATCCGCCAAGATTGTTGCGGTTGAAGGGTAGTGCGCTGGCGTCGGGCGGTAGGCCAGCCGGGTTGCCAGCCCAGTTCTCAATTCTGTCATCAGGAGTGACTTTGCGTATTAAGTGGTTGTAACTGTCGGCTAGGAAGATGGTTCCGTCTCGCATAACTGCTAGACCTAAGGGGTGGTTGAGTCTGGCTTGTGTCGCGGTTCCGCCGCCGTCGTCATAGCCGGGAGTGCCATCGCCAGCGAGAGTGATAACGTTGCTTGGCGTTCCGGCGGCGTCGACGCTGAAACGGATGATTTGGTGGTGTAGCCGGTCGGCGACGTAGACATCACCGTTGCGGTCTAGTCCGAGGCCCGACGGCTGATGTAGATTTGTTTGGTTTGCGGGGAGTTGTTGTGAGGAGTTCCTTGGCTCAGCGTGGCCTGTGCCTGCGACGGTGGTGATATTTCCGCCTTCTGTGAACATGCGGATACGGTTGTTTCGGCTGTCTGAGAAGAAGATGCGGCCTGCGGGGTCGACTTCAATTCCCCAGGGGGCGTTGAGTTGGGCGGCTGTGGCTGGGCCTCCGTCGCCGCACGGGCTGGTTGCGAGTGGGCACTTAACACCCGCCGTGCCAGCTATGACGGTCTGAACCCCACCGGGTGTAACTTTCACGATCGTGTCATTTTGCCGATTTGTCACATAAGTGTTGCTGGCAGCGTCAGTATCACTGCTAGAAGGCCAAGCAAACGGTAGTGGCGCAGCATTTGGACCTGGCCCTGACATCGCCGAAATGATGCCCGGGCCTTGGACGTGGTCGAAGCGGTCTCTGTCGGTGAGGCTTGAAAGAAATACGTTACCTCGATTGTCTGCAGCGAGTCCGCTAATCTGGCCGAGGTCAGTGTTCAATGCGACACAACTGGAATTGGCACTTGGCTGGCAGCCAGAATTCGCTTGGCCAGGTGCGACTCCGGCGATATTTATAACCCGGTGATTGGATGAATTCAGCATTTGAACCGTGTGCTTGGGCCTATCAACCAGGTACAGATTATCTGCCTGATCTGTTGCTAAATCTGTGGGGCTTTCCAAGTCAAGGGTGAATGGCGCTTGCTGCAGAGCTCCCCTAATTTCTGCTCGGGCGTACGGGATAACTTCATCTGGCGGGTCGAAGTTACCTTGTCCTTTCCTGACTCTTAGGATCTGGCGATTATCGGTATCGGATATGTAGAGGCTTCCGTTGGAGTCAGTTGCTAAACCCGAGGGATTCTTGAGCGCCAGTGGTTCCTTATTGGCCTTTGGGAGAGTGCTGATTCTCAAGTCCGTGCCTGCTGCGAGGGTTGGGGGACTAGTGACCACGCGGACGTTATTCGCTTTAGGGTCTGCGATGAATAAGTAGCCGTTGTCGAATCGGGTAGCGTTGATTGCTGCTACCGCAACGGGCGTCTCGAATCGAGCATCTTGTGGCGGCCTACCATCACCGTTGCCTGCAAAGAAACCAGGCGTATCACCGTTGCCGGCGACATCGAAGATCTGTGGGGGTGTGCCAAGCGTCACAAGTCTTACCCGTCGGTTGCCTGTGTCAGCTATATAGAGTTTGCCCGGATTTGTTCCGCTGGGCGGGAGAAACGCCAAACCCACTGGGTCTTTGAGTTCTGCGGTGAGGGGATTATTGTTGGCTCCGGCTGAGTAGCCGGCACTTCCTCGGATTCCAGCTAGGAGTGTGTACTGATTTGTTTGCTGCGAGTGTCGATAGATGAGGCTCCCCGCAGTATCACTTACGAACGTATCGCCCGTGGTAGGATCCAGCGCTACCCCGGCCGGCTTTATATTCGTATTAGAGTTGACCTCAAATATCTTCCCGTAGTCAATGATCCCTTGACTCTCGGCTTGAGGTGCCGGGGTGGGGGTAGGTTTTGTGGCGCAGGCCGCTACGAGCGCGAGAATGACGGCAATTGTTGAGGCGCTAACGACTCGTCTAGGAACCATGTTGTAGCTCCGATGTGCTGGATATGGTTGTTGCTTACTACTTCGGCATGTGCACTGTGGAGCTTTAAAGAAATTCGTGATTCGAGCTGAGAGATTTAAGGATCGATGATTCTGATTAGGTTGTTGATGGTGTCAGCGACGCACGCCCACCTGCCAGGTGCATGCCCGCTCCGTTGGAGCACACTGGTCAAATAGGCCAAGATCTGACCGCCACGAGAAGCAAGCCGCCAACTAGGCTCGACCAGTCACGCTCTGATATCAGTACTCGGGGCATAGTAAAATGCCCACAACCGGTTCGCTGAGGAACTGCCGAAATCGCAATCGAACTGGGGAGGTGGAAATGCAAGCACAAGTTTCAGGAACTTTGAGCCCTAGCGTCCGACTGCTTACCGCGTCAAGTGCCGAAAAGTCTCATGATAGCGCCCACCGCACACATTGCACGGGTCCATTAACACTAACTTGGGTGCCCCACAGGCAAGTTACCATTCATCCATCTTCGGAGTCGCACCAGCCTCACTTCCAAACAATTTTCATAGGGACTCTGGGCGCCAGAGAGGCCTTGGCCAGCCGACTCCGGTCCTCGCCCAAACCCAATCCCCTCTCCGACGCTCAGCTGGCAACAGAGGCATTTCAGAACTGGGGACACGCCTGTGTAGACCACTTGGTGGGTGACTTTGCTTTTATTGTTTGGGATGCGCAGGATCAGATGCTGTACATGGCGAAGTCATTTCTGAGCACTTGCACCCTGTATTGGACAATCTCGAGCGACGGCTTCCTGTTCGCATCGCAAGCGAGGCTGCTACTAGAAAATAGCCGAGTCAAAATCGCCCCGAACGAGGGGTACCTAGCCGAAATCTATTCGGGCCTGATTTCGACACTGACAGAGACTCTGTATGACGGCATCTATCAGCTGCCGGCAACACACCATCTCACGATACGCCCTGGCGGTTCTCCCAAGATATCCTTCTGGCATACTCGCTTGCCCAAACAGGACCACCAAACGAGCTTCGCAGACAATGCCGCTCAGTTTCGCACGCTATTACAAGAGGTCGTGGCCGAGACTGTAACCGATTCCAAATGCGGGTTCACTCTGAGCGGCGGACTCGACTCGTCGGCGCTAGTGTGCACGGCTGAACAGCTCGCCAAAAATGGAACCATCGACCGGAACTGGCAAGTCGGCTCACTTGTGTTTCCCGGATTGGACTGCGACGAGACCGACTACATCCGGACTGTGACCGACAAGTGGCAGCTCGAAAGTGCTGACTTCAAACCCACCTCCTACGATTGGCAGTATTGGTTTGACTGGTCCAAGACGCACGTGGACCTCCCACCGCCACCAAATGCAACGTTTCTTCAGGAGCTAATCGCCACATTTCAAGACCGCCGCGTAGAAACTCTCGTCACAGGCCTAGGGGGCGATGAGTGGTCTAGCCCCGCTATGCCCAACCTGCACTGGCATGACTACGTGCGTAGAGGACAGGTTCCGACAATGTGGCGCCAGGCCGGAATATCGACAAAACTGAGTCAAAGAAAATGGAGGGAGGTCTCCGGAATTGCGCGTGCGGGTCTCTCCCCTCTGGTACGTCCTTGGCCAAGAACCATGTGGGACCGCTGGCCATCAACGGCGAATCCGGCAACACCCTGGCTCAACGCGGACTGGTCACTCAGGCAAGGGCTCGTAGAGCGAGCTAACTTGCCAATCCCTGTCCCCGAGACATCGAGCTACGACCAATTCGGCCGCTACGGCCTCGCCAACTGGGGATACCTTTACCATAACCTCGATTCCATGACCCGCCTGGCTGCCACCTTCGGCCTGGATGTCGTCCACCCGCTAAATGATCGCCGATTGGTCGAGTTTCTCTTGAGCAGGCCGGGCCATCACCTCTATGCAGATGGCGAAAGGAAACGCTTGTTACGCGAGTCGATGAAGGGGATTCTCCCCGAAGTCGTGCGGACCAGAAAAACGAAGGCCGAATTTTCGGCATCGATGTATGAAGCTCTCGACCAAACGAGGGGCATGGCCGATGTCAACACGTTCGCAGCGGTGGAACACGGTTGGCTCAATCGAGATGGCATCCAAAAACTGTTCGACACATACGAAGCCAACCGCTATCTCAAACGCGGCCAACTCAACGTCGGCTACAACATCACCCGTTGCTTATTCAATCTTTTCGCCGTCGAAATGTGGCTTGCCTCTACGTTCCCCGACCTCGTCCCCTCCAACCACTTCACCAACCGCTTCGGTTAACCAATTCATCGACGGAGGTCGAGCTACTGTTGCGTGATTCCTAACTATCGTCGTAGTTCCCCGAGAGTGATTTCCGCCTCGAGTTGTGCTTGCTTAACAGCGATTCGCTTTTGCGCGCCGGGGCGCTGCCGAACCTTACGATCGAGTTCTTGCCACTTCCCATAGGTTCGAGCCAATGTCAGCCACCTCCCTCTTCCAGCTCACGCTCACCCAAATATGCGTCATACAAGGAGACCTGTCCTGGCCTAGGCGACAGTTCGGTTTAGTTCTATTAGCGTTTCAGTTTCATCAGTCGGACTGGTAATTAATACGGAGATTTGGAGCCCAAGCGCCTCAGCGATTTTCTGGAGGGTTTCTAACTTCGGGGTCCCGGCAGTGCCTGCTTCCAGGCGTGAGATGTTTGGTTGGGCAATACCGCATTGACTTGCAAGTTGCGCCTGGCTTATTCCCCGACCCTGCCGGAGGACACGAAGTTTCTCACCTATTTGGTAGGCCTGGAGTTCCTCTTCATAGGCACGGCTGAACTCTGGACTGTGTTCGCTGTCTTTGCCTCTGATGTCAGACCATTTACTTCTACTCATATCCTCCTGGCGATATGGTTTCGCTGGCAGCGCCTCCTATCATATCAGTCATGATATAGGGTCGGCTTGTTCAGGCAACAAGGGGGCCACATCAAACCGTCATTCCGTGACAATTCGGGGGGGGCCGCCAAAGTGTCGCTATCAGGCATTTCGTCATCCTGAGGGAGGCCCTGCCAGCCAACCGAAGCCCTGATGCGAAGCGAAGGGGTGAGGATCCAGGAATCCGAATTCTGTGAGCGAAGCGAGCAGTTCAAAATGGATCGAATCTACGGGTGGACCTGCGGCTTCGCCCCAGATGGATCCTCACGCCCTGGCTGGCGCCAGGGCTCAGGATGACGGAGGGGGGGCGACGAGGACGTGAATAGTACGTGACCAGGCAACAATGGGGCCACATCAAACTGTCATTCCCCGTCGTGCTTGGCAAGGAAGTCGCCGACGGTGGCGAGGAAGAGGGCTGGTTCTTCGAGGTTGGGGAAGTGTGCGCTATCGTCGAACAGAACATACTCTGACCTGGGGATGCCTGAATGGATGCTCTCTGAACACTCTGGCGGTGCCTCGCCGTACTTGCCCACGATGACTAGAGTCGGCACCGAAATTTGGGGAAGATCATCGATGCGGTCCCAGTCTTTGAGAGTGCCGGTCACCGCGTAGTCGTCGCCCCAGAGTTGAACATAGGCAGGGCTCTTAAGCATTTCACGAGCAGAGTACATGAGAGAGTCTGGCCACGGGTTGAGTCGGCACATGTGTTCACGACTGAATCCCAGAGCTGCGAGCATATATCCCAACGTCTGGCCGGACCAGAGTTGTCTAATCAAGGTCTGCGCACCCAAGGCAACCGTGCGTGGGGAGGTTTTCATGACGGCATGGCGGAGCAGAGACAGCGTGTCAGATATTGCCTGCTTGTCGTCTCCCCCATCGCGCATGGCCCTTGAAATGTGAACCATCAAGCTACGCCGCACATCAGGCGGGCAATCTCTGATCAAACGCAAGAATTCCTGCCGGATTTGAGGCACGCTGGCCGTTGTGCTGTCGAGAACTAGACTGCGCAAACCCTTCGACTGGCCGAATTTGAGGGCGTACTCAATGGCAAGGATTCCGCCCCACGACTGGCCGTACAGATGAAAATCCGTCACATCTAGTTCGTTGAGGATTTGGTCGATTTCGCTGACGAAATATTCGAGAGTATATAACGATGGATCCTTGGGCGTATCGGATCGTCCGCAGCCAAGCTGGTCATAGAAAATCACCGGTCGCCCCACATCAGCCAATGACGCCATGTTGGCTAGGTAGTCATGAGTGCCGCCTGGGCCCCCATGCAACGTCACCAGAGGCGGCTTATCGCCATCACCCGCAACGCCATACCAGATATCACCCAATTGGCCTCGGCTAACACCGCTCTTCAGAGCCTGTGGTTGCAACATACGTCCTCCTGAATAACTTCCATCCAGCTGCGACTCACGGTCATGGCGCAGCCATCCCTAAATACTCTGCGGCGTTTGCTAGCTCTAGCTTGGTTAGTTCGCTGGTAATGACTGAGGACTGGCTATCAAAAATTTGCTTGCGCAGGCGAAGATGATCGGGCTCATCCGAAAGATAACAACGCACGACTGCGCTTGTGTCAACGTACAACATGCTCACGGGCGACCAATTATGCTAAATGATGGTACGACTATGTGCGGTCGTGCCGCTGGACTTCCAATGCTTCGAGAATAGCTCTCGAAGCACCCTTGGGGAGCTTCGGCAATTCGCTTGATTCAGATTCACTGGTGCCAACCGAAATCTCAGAGAGCATGCCACGGCTCTTCGCGATCTGACGCAACCGCTCACGCGGGCTAAGGCTGTCTTCGACAACCCTGCTCAATACCTCAACCACGTATGTGTTCATTGATTCACCTGATTGCGCAGCAGCCTCTTTCAATTGGGAATGGAGATTGTCCGGCATCCGACAAAGTAGCTGCTTCATGGTTCAGATGCTATCAGAACCACGGCCACGTGCTAGCTATCAAGTCCCTCGAATCGTGTGATTTGGAGCGCGCCGAGGTTGTCCCGCACAGCCGGATTCTCTGCCGACTCTCCCCCACTAACCTGCTTTGTTGAGCGCCACTGAATGTTGACCGAACATCACATAGGCGCTTTGTCGATTTGACGTTTAGACGATTAATCGTATAAACTCTCAAAGATGATCTTCTCTACCCCCCGACTCAACAGGCAACTAGGACAGCAGCTAGCCAAACTCGACACTCTTCGGCAAGAGCTTGGCCAAAAAGAAGGCGGCAAGTTTCGATGGATGGGAACTCTGCGTCGACTTGTTAAGGCCTCTGCAGTGGAGGGTTCCACGTCAATTGAAGGCTTCACTGTGCCAGAGGCCGAAGCAGTCATGTTGGTCTCCAGCGGCGAGGCGGCGGATTCCTCGGACAAAAACCAACTAGCAGTTGCTTGCTATAGCCGAGCGATGGATCATGTATCGGTCCTCGCTGCCGACCCATCATTCCGTTGGCTCGATCGTGTAATCCTGGACTTGCATTTTGACGCTTGCCATTTCCAAACTGACGCGAATCCGGGCCAGTGGCGCACTGGACCTGTTTCAGTGACCGGCAGTGGAGGGAGAATTGTCTATCAAGCTCCCGACAAGGCCGATGTCCCTGCACTGATGGCCGAAGTTGTGGACTGGCTCGAAAAGGGCGACCTGAACTCGCACATCGCGGTTCGTGCCGCCATGACACACCTGCATGCTGTTTCGGTGCATCCATTTAGTGATGGAAACGGACGCGGCGCCCGAATCCTTCAGTCTCTCGTCCTCGCACGTGGGGGGTTGGTTTCGGCCGAATTCGCATCAATCGAGCAGTATCTGGGCGCCAACACGCCAGCATATTATTCGGCGCTTCACGCAGCTCAAGGTGATAGATACGATCCAAGTCGGGATGTGACCAATTGGGTCAAGTTCTGCCTCGCCGCACATATCGATCAGGCTCAAACTCGCCTAGACCAGATTCGTCAAGCTGCCGCGAGATGGGATGCGCTAGAACAGTTGGCCGAAGACCGGAGCTGGCCCGAGCGAGTTGTGATCGCACTCGAGCAGTGCCTAATCGGGGGGACCGACAGAGCCACCTATGCGTTCGAAGCCGACATCTCGCTCGCAACAGCAAGTAGTGACCTGCGACGCCTGGTTGATGCCGGCCTCGTAGCCCAACACGGCCGAGGCCGAAGCACCCACTACCGAGCATCAACACAGCTAATAGACATCTCGGTCGTTCGGGATTGACGGGGTGTCCCCACCAAAATGTGCTATAAGTAATACTATGCAGACTATTGGAGTGCGCGAATTGCGCCAGCAAGCAAGTAGATATCTGAAGCGCGTTGAGCGTGGTGAAACTATACAAGTCACTGACCACGGGCACCCGGTGGCGCTCCTGACTCCGATTCCAACCGGTAATATCATCGAAGAGCTTATTGCGTCAGGCCAGATGACACCAGGACAGGGCGATATTCGAGACCTACCACCGCCTCTTCCACCAAAGCCCGGTCTCCCTCTACCTAGCGAGATTCTGCAAACCATGAGGTCAGATGAACGCTAGCGTAACCATTCACGTCCTCTTCCGTCATCCTGAGGGAGGCGCTAGCCGACCGTGAGGATCCACCTGTGGCGAAGCCGCAGATCCACCTGCATGTTCGATCCATTTGAATTGCTCGCTCCGCTCGCAACACGGCAAAGTCTGGATTGCCACGCCCTGCCAAAGCCCAGGGCTCGCAATGACGAAGCGCTGGTAGCGACACTCTGGCCAGGACACGTGAATGGTTACATCCAGGGCTTCTCGACACTGCGGGCCTAATAGGACCGCCTGGACTTCGGACGCTGGATGCAATCCACCTGACAGCTGCGCAAAAGTTGGGACCTCGGTAACACGAGTTGTAACATACGACGCTCGGCTGGCCCAGGCAGCCCGCACAACAGGATTCTCCGTCGACTCTCCATGACCGATCAATGATCCGCATGAGCGATGCCCGCCCCTCCCCTCTATGCCATTTGGCCTATTTTGCCACTTAGCGTGGGCCATTTGGACCCTTCGTGCTGTGAGCGCGCTTATGATTGAAAGGTCATGAGCCAAAGGGGGCAATTGATGGCAGAAGAAATGACCACCATCGATGGGTGTAAGATCCGCCACGGTGACCGGGTTCCGTCTGAGATCGTAGAAGATTGGTCTCGACAGGGGCTCATCAAGCGGGTCAAGAACGGACGGGGGTACTATACGAAAGGTCTGATGCTGGTTCGGGATAGACACGCACCAGGATATGTTGCGATCAATCCTTCCCAAGCCAGGCTCGTACCAATGCCGGTGGAAACACTAGAAAACACGCCGGCTGAGCTGATTTTTAGCGACAATGCTAAGCCCTCCAGACTTTAGTAGGGCCATTAGTCGACCCGCATCGCCAGGATTACCGTATCGTCACAGCGCGTCGACGTCGTAAACATACGGTCTAGCAACGTGTCACAAAGCTCGCCTATCTCAAGGCCAGCAGCCTCCACGGCCGCAGACTCTAAACGTTCCAGGCCGATAGTGAGATTTTCTCTCCTGCGCTCGACAAGGCCATCCGTATAAAGCACTAGACGTGACCCTGCTGGCACGTCACAGCACTGCGCCTCGAAAGTAGCGTCGTCCAGCACGCCCGCTGGTATCGATAGCCCGCCGGTTAGGAACTCGCCCGATGCCTCTCCGCCGTCGGCGTCGTTCAGCCTCAGAACTAGTGGAGGCAAATGCCCCCCGTTTGAGAAGCGGAAAGTGTGCTCAACGTGATCGTAAATACCAAATAGGAGCGTAGCTATATCGTATTGGCCGATGTCGTTGAGGAGCTGATTGACGCGCCCCATGGCCGTCTCGGGGGCGTCTCCGCCCAAAGCAAAGGCATGCAATGCATTGCGGAGCTGACCCATCACCGTTGCCGCTCTCAGCCCATGCCCAGCCACGTCACCGACGACCAGGGCAACTTGCGTGTCTGACAAGGTAATCGCGTCGAACCAATCGCCGCCAATCGAGAGTCCCGTCGTGGCAGGCAGATAGCGGCCGGCGAATTGGACTCCGGACAACTTTGGGAAGCTCTGGGGCAGAAAACTTCGCTGCAACGTTTCGGCGATCTCTTGAGTCTGCTCGTACAGGTTTACATGTTGGATAGCCAAGGCAATGCGGTCGGCGACGAACTGGAGTAGCGAAGTATCGTCGACATCAAAGTGTTGACGTTTTAGCGAACCGACGTGCAGCACACCAATGACCTCACCGTCGGCAATCAGGGGTACTCCAATCATTGACTGTGTCGAAGCCAAGATCGGGTGCGACTTAATTCGTTCTTGCAACAAGTCTGCCACCGTGAGAGGCATGCTGTAACGGGCAATTCGGCCCCACAAGCCACTCCCGATCGGGACTCGCATGTCGGCAACAGCATCATCAGCGAATCCCCGACTTGCCTTAAGATAGAGCTCACCTCTGGCCTGATCGGCCAAGAGGATCATCGCACTGTCGGCGTCTGCCAGAACCAAAACACGGGTTAAGAGTTCCTCTATCAGATCTTCGGTGTTGAGATGAGCCAGGGCAGTATCGGCGATTCGTGCCAGACGCTCAAGGCGCCTAGTTGCCGCTTGGGCACTTTGAAGCGCTTGATGTTCACGCTCAAGTAAGTCATCACGCTCGGCTTCATGCTGCTGACGCTCAATCGCATATTTGATCGCTCGCGACAAGAGAGCGGCATCCAAGCTGCTCTTGACAAGACAGTCCTGTGCTCCAGCACGCAAGGCCTCAAGCGCCACAATGTCATCCTTAACCGAACTGAGGACAATGACCGGCGTGCCATCTGCGGCCTCAAGCACGTTTCGTAACGTCAACATGGCATCAAGCGAATCGGGCAACGACAAGTCCGAAAGGATCAGATCGAAACCGCCGTGCTTCAACGACAGATGCGCTTCGGAAAGGGAATCAACGTGCGTGACGTGGGCCGGAAACTCGACACCATCCATGAGACTTTGCACAACCAAGGCATCAATGGTCTCATCCTCAATCAACAGCAGTTCTAGGGAGGCACCGTCAAGCTTCATACAACTAATGCTATGCCCACCGCTGCATCTACCACTGACTGAGCGCAGCCCTTTTGGTCAGAATTGAGCCATGCGGGCGCACAAAACTTGCCGACTGCGAAGAGACTTGCTTCGGATCATGGTTTGGTGATCCTTTTGACTGTGTGATTGATGGAGCTTCAATCGTCGTCTGTTCCGGGGCCGCCGTTGTCGGCCGCTCTCCCGGGCTGGCCCGCGTCATCGTCGTCGGAATCGTACAACTTCTTCCAGTCGACAGGCGACGGGCGCTTGAGGCCCACCGGTACCCTAACTTCACCTGGCAAGAGGGGTCCATCATCTGAGCCACCTGTGCCTGCTCGCTGCATCCCACTTTGGCCAGGTTGAGCCGCATTGTCGTCATTGTCGCCATCGTCGGATGAGCCCCAGCGAACAGGTTCGGGGCGTGCGAGGTCCCGCGGTATCCGAACATAGCCGGGCGGGAGATCTTCTCGGTCATCTGAGTCACCTGTGCCAACTCGCTGCATCTCACTTGCGCTGGCGTCGTCATCGTCTTCGCCTTGCTGGGACGTAGTATGGGCTCCATCAGTTGCCGCCACCGGCCGCTGGGCCAGTGCGTCAACGTCGCCTCGCTCACCTTCTTCCGCCTGGTCTGGGGCTAAGGGTTGAACGGCATCTTGGTCAATGTCGGCAGGTTGAGCTGGGAGCAGCTCGATATCGCCGGCTGGGCCGCTTTCATCGGATGGCGTCGTATCGATTTCGGCGGCGGCGGCAGCAGCGGCAGCTACGTCATGCACGCTTCGCTGGTCTTGCTTTCCTCTGCGTTCCTTGCGAGATTCCGTTGCGCCTTTTGTTCCGGTGGACGGCTGAACGCCTGTGGTTGCGGTTTTCTTGGCGGCAGGTTTAGCACCGGGCTGCTGGCTCTTAGCTCCACCCGACGCGGCCACTCTCGTGGCTGACGTATCGGTCACGGCCTTGGCAGTAACGACAGATTGAGATTTCGGCACTTCCTTACGGATGCCTTTTCCACCAGCCTGCGGAGTCTGAGCGGCCTTCTTGGCGGCAGGTTTCCCGCCGGGCTGCTTGCTCTTAGCTCCACCGGACGCAGCTGCCCCCGTAGCTACGGGAGCGGTTACACCATCAGCAGGAACGTCATCCGTCGTCGTGCCGTCTGCCGCAGCCGCCGCCGACCCTGAGGCACGCGCACGGGCTGGGCCATTTTTTGCGATAAACGCTGCGTGGGCTGCCGCATTGGCCCTCCGGAGCGCGTCCCGGCTAACCATGCGTGCTAGGGAATTTGGTTGGGCCCGGCCAACAGCCGAGTGTGGATAGGCTTGCTGCGATCTTGAGCGATGGCTGAACTGGAGGGTACGAGCACCGTTTGCCACAGAGCTTCCGCTAGCTGCTGGTGCAGCAGCCGGCATGGCCAGGGCAGGTGCCGAGACGAGAAGGCCGCAGATTGCAAGAGCGATGAGTTGTAGGACTTTGCGCATGGTTGGTGAGTGCTATCCGTGATGTGGTGCGGAAGGATGTCCGATACATCCCATTAATGACGTAAGCATGTAGTTTATGGCGAGTTGCAAGGTATTTCTCAAGACGAATGAGGCGACGGCCGAAAATCCTGACAAGTCCCGTAAGAAGTTAACGAGGTCTTTGATATCCGCTCCTAGTTGGGCGCTCGAGCCTAGATGATTAGTTCCAAGAGGTCTGAGCTAACTGTGGCCTGTGCTGGCGGACTCTCGTGACCGTCATTGCGAGGAGCCAGCTCTGGGGCGACGTGGCAATCCAGAGCCTGTGGCGTAGCCGCAGAACCACCCTAAGGTTCGATCCCTTTTGAATTGCTCGCTTCGCATCGCAACACAGCAAAGCCTGGATTGCCACGCCCTGCCAGAGCCCAGGGCTCGCAATGACGATCGTGGTGACATCCCTTGGAACTACTCATCTATGGTGTGGGATAGGCTGCCAAGATTTGATGTCCGATCACATCCATTTCGATGGCTAACTTGCTTGTTGGTCTCCATCGCCCCGCTGGCTTGCTATACCAGTAGCCGACTAACTTTCCGCAGTCATGGGTTACGACCAATCGGTTATTCCTATGTGAAAATGTGGACGGCACATTGCCCTGGTTTTGTGCCGCTGTAAACTCAGCCAAGAGAGTTTCGATCTTTCCAGAGTCGAAGATGTCCGGTACGAACCGACTTCTGACACCATGGAAATCTGTGTGGAATTGCTCTAAGCGGGAACTGAACTCGCCGGAATTGCCAACTTGGGCTGCCAGGGAACCGAGGGATTCAGCCTGGCCCGCAGTGACATCGGAGGCAGCTGCGGCAGCATTTCTTGACATGTCTCCTGACGTGACTAAATCTCTCGCCGAAATAGCAATGGAAGCGAGCCTGGGCGGATTGTCAAGTGCAAAGAACATGCTGTGCTGTCCAGCCACGATTCCACTTGGTCGACTGGCACGTATCGGAATGGGCCACATGGCGAACTGCCCGTTTGCGGCGATTCGGGCAATACAGTTGAGCCCACTAAGAGTGGACCACATGTTGCCATCTGGACCAAGGGCGACGCTTGCAGGCATTGCTCCGGGCGGCAACCTAAGCTCACGTTGCGTCTCTTGTGTTACAAATCCGATGTTGCCTGCAGTGCTTATGTACCAAATCACACCTTCCTGGCCAGACGCGATCATTCGGGGATTTGCGGAACCTTCCAGGCTGAAGCCTTCTCTTCTACCAAAGGTCACCGGATCATCAATCGAGGAGGCATCTGTTTGGTATCGGATGGACTCTAATAGCCCAGGGCGTTTTGAGCCTATTCCCACAATCTTGGAGTCTGCTGTGACAACCTGGTCAGTCGGAAACGGTCGCGACGGTGAATAGATGGCATAGGAATTGTCTGGCTCAGGACTATCTGCGAGCTTGAGAATTGCCACATTTGCCCGGTTTGCGACAATCAATTCCCCTCCCGCTTTGCCCATTACTAATGAATGTGGATTTGGAAGATTCATATTCTCTGGCAATCTGAATGGGGCTTGCTGCTTGAGGACGAGAGCTGCATCGTCTGAGTTGTCTAAATCCGCTGAATGGGTAGGTTGTGCAGCGACTTGCGCCAGTGATAGTCGATGGATGGCGTCCCCTCTTTGGGTAACGATATAGAGCATCTGGCGCTTGACATCAACGCAAATTCTCGCGATTCGGGCATCCCCATTGACCTGCGGCACGATGTACGAATATTGACCTTGGGCCGAATGCTGGTGCAAGACGTGTCGGCCAGGATCAAGCCAGATGAGATCTCCGTTCGGCAATACGGTGAGATCTTCTATGGTGGAGTTTCCGTGAGGTCCATCGGCGAGAACCCTAATAGTGCCCGTACGCAGTGGCTTGCCGGTGGCATTAGTGTTATCAAAAATGTCGTGTACACCGCCAGCGTGAGCGGGATGTGGGTCCAGAGCGATGGCCAATGTGCCCGTCAACAGGCCAGCCAATGCGAAGCTGAGGATTCGAAGAATAAATTTGTTGACTTTTGCTGACATTTGGATTCACCACTCATGTAATGGAAACTGATTTTCGATAGAGCAAGTCTCGCGAGCAAGCTGGATGGACTACATGTCATCCGAAGCCACCACTTCAGCCACGCTCGTTGGCACACGCTGACCTCCCCACGCTGGATCGGCCCTATCCGTGCCTGAACAATTCTTTCAAACATACAGAAAAGTCCCAGCGCTCCAACGAAAAAATCCGGACGAACCCATCGAAACCTGGCGAAAAGAGTCCTGACAGGTTGAGGGGCGGGTTAGGAGTGGGGGGAAATCGGGTAGGCGGTGATAACTCGATTGTCACGGATGACGATTCGTAGGAAGGCCGTTTCTGTAATCGTGAACTCGCCATTGGCTTCTCTGGCGATGGTGCCGATCGGTATGCCGCAGTTTGTTTCCACAATTCGGGTTCCGTCGGGCGTGACCCAGTCGACCAGGGGTCGATGTGCTAGCTGGTCCCGAGCGAGCGTGTGGAGATTGTTTGGGTCCAAAAATCTTTCGAGGAAGACTCCGGGCTGGTCAGCTTGGGCAGTACCGGAATGGCGTTCCAGGATATGGCGGACATTGATTGAGGGGCCTCTGGCAGGTTGAGGGAGTCGCTGACCGGATTTCGGCGCCGGCTTTTCCAACGTTCGGGTTTGTGGTGCGCTTGCCTGTGACCTTGCGTGGGAGTTGGACACACTGCCCGCTTTCGGCGCGATCTCAAGTGGCCGTTTCGCCCGCTCAGGCGTGTCTGGCGAGATGGCCGGCTCGTGTCGTGCCCCAGCCGACTCAGGCACGTCCGCCTCGACTGATACTGATGATGCTGGGGGGGCTGCGGCCGAGTTGGCTCCTTCCCACGGAGGCGGGACTTCCAAGCCGGCGAGAGTTTGTTCCACCCATTCCAAGTAGGCTTGCATTTCGACTTCGGCCTCGTGATCTTTGCGCGCCTTTTCACGTTGTACGGCATCGGCCTGCGAGGTCACAGCGGCTGTCACAAGTGGGACCCACTCTCGAAACTCTTGTTCTGCTAGCTCAAATCTACCGACGGCATATGCGATACGGGTTTGAAGGTTTCTTCTCTCAAACTCGAGGGCTTGCTCGAGAGATGCTCTTTCATTTGCTTCCTTTGGTTGCAAGCGAGTCAGTTCGTTCCTGTATGACGCCTGTGCTTGGCGAAGGATTTGGGTGAACTCACGGGATTCGATCCGAGCAACTTCAGCATCACGCAGGGATTCTTCGTTCTTTTCTAGATCAGCTCTCTGTTTTGCCAGCAACTGTCGAAGAGCTTCTCGCTCTCGATTCTCTTGCCTGCGACGCGCTTGGGCAAGGAGCTCTTGTTGTGCCTGCTGCTCCCGAGCGAGCCGTTCGGCTCTTTCTCGCTGCACCTTGGCTTCCCTGAGTGTTCTGGCATGTTCCAGCATCTGAGCATATTCATTTGATTGTTGGACACCACGCCAATGCTCAGTCAATTCAGCTCTAGCGGCCTGTTCTTGCTGAGCGATTGCGGCTGTGCCTAGCGTTTTCAAGCGATCAAGAGCTTCTTGGGACATCCGGCGTACGGTCGACCAATGACTACGCATCAATCGTTCTCGCTCATCTAGATGAGCTTGTTCCATCTCAGCGCGCTTCTCTCGCCGCCCCAACTCATCACGTTCTTGCTGCATGCGACGCTCAAGCTCTGCTGCACTGCGCGAGAATTCATCAAATAGTTGGGCTCTATGGGACGCGTGTTGCCGAGCTAGCTGAAAGAAATCCCATTCCGCACGGGCAAGCGCTTGTTCTGCCTCCAGGCGAGTCCGTAGCCTCCCTGGCCCACACACAACAGTTATCCCATTGTCATTGTCTGCAATGAACAGTTCACCATGTACGCCAACTGCCACATCAACGGGTTTGGCGAGTTGCGCCCTTGCAGCTAATCCGCCTTCGCGAGCCAAACCTTCTACTCCAGTGCCAGCAACAGTGCGAATGTAGCCATCCCGGCTCACAGCCCTCACACGCTTGTTGCCGCTGTCGGCGATAAAAAGGGTTCCGTCACCCCCAACGCTCATGCCACCCGGCGTGTCGAGCTGCGCATTGGTAGCAAGCATTCCGTCACCACTATATCCACGTGACCCGGTGCCAGCTACCGTACGTATCTTTCCTAACGGATCAACCGCTCGGACGCTATGCGAACCAAGCTCAGAAATATACACAGTGCCATCGGTCGCTACAGCCACGCCATGAGGCATGTTGAGTTCGGCCACCGTGGCGTGACCCCCGTCACCGCCTGACCCCTCAACGCCACTTCCAGCAAATGGTCGAATCATCCCATCCCGACCCACAGCCCTCACGCGATTTGCAGCCAATTCGACAATGTAGGCGGTGCCATCTGGACCAAAAGCAATACTCGCCGGAGTCTGCAAACAGGAGACGGTTGCCTTTATGAGATTCTTGCCATCGTCGCCGATTGCAATGGCAGCATCGGCATTCGTGGGTTTTTCGCCGAACATTGGGGCAAAGGCTGCGATGAGCTTTTCGCTTGACAGACCAGCGAACGATTGTATTATTCCGTCCGGACCGACACAGCTCACTCGGTCATCGTCAACGATGTAGACCATGCCCGATGGATCAACAGCTACATAGGTTGGACCCACGAGTTTTGCTTCGGTGGCCCGACCGCCATCGCCACTTGACCCCTCCTCCCCAGTACCAGCAAACCGTCGTAGGACCCCATCAGGAGAAATAGCCCAAATTTGCCTCCCCAAAACATCGGCAAAATAGGTTGTACCATCAGAACCTTGAGCCACAGACGCCGGAAGCCTGATCGACCACTTTCGATTTGAACGATCTGCCTGTTTTCCCGCAATCGTATACATCAGGCCATTCGTATCGACAGCACGCACAAGACCCTCTGCCGTGTCTGCTATGTACAAGAATCCATCTGGCCCCACTGCAACCCTGGATGGCAACATCAGGAGCATCCTGGTAGCTTCACCGATAGTCCCGCTGTCACCGACAGCACCCGCTCCTGCTACTCTTTTGATCTTCCCGTCGGTGCCGACCGCTCGAACACATCGGCTGCCGAGGTTAGCAATGTAGATGGTGCCATCAGGCCCGACTTCTAAGCCTTGGGGGTACTCGAGCTGAGCCCTAATTGCTTCACCCCCATCACCGCTGGTCCCCGCCACGCCAGTACCGGCCACTGTCTCTATCAGGCCAGTTGTGCGTAAGGCGCGTACGCGCTGGCCAGCCACGTCCGCTACGTAGATGGTATGGTCCTTGCCCACGGCAATGCCGGCTGGAGTCATAAACTGCGCCAACAAAGACGGACCACCGTCACCACTAGACCCATGTTCTCCCGTGCCAGCAATTGAGCGGATAACCCCGTCGCGACCAAGGCCCCGAATCGTCCTATTGCCTGCGTCGGCTAAATAGACGACTCCATCGGGCCCCACGGCCAAATCAGCCGGAGTGTGAATCTGGGCCAGGGTTGCGAGCCCGCCATTGCCACTACATCCTGCAGTTCCCGTACCAGCAACAGTTCGAATAATTCCGTCAGGAGCTATCGCACGAATGCGATGATTTTTCGAGTCCCCGACATAGATGGTCCCGTCGAGTCCAACTGCTACAGACATTGGTTGGTTCAGACACGCATCAACGGCGCGACCTCCATCTCCGCTGAATCCTGCAATGCCTGTGCCCGCAATAGTTCGGATCATGCCGTCAGATGGAATGGCAACTACTCGATTGGCAAGATGGTCAGCAATGTAGAGCACTCCGTTCGGGCCGATCGCGACATCAGTAGGAGCCATTCCAACAAGTCGCGCAGGTCTATTAGTAAAACTGGCAAGGCTATAGATTCGCTCGCCAGAATCAGCCCCAGCCTTCATCGCATACACTGGCGCGCCAGGCAGAGCGGCCATGCAGGCAATCGAAAGAACTAGCCCTATCAGGCACTTCACAAAACGCATTAAACTCATAGTTAATGAACATATGCGAAAATCCTTAGAAGACCCTGAAAGCCGCGATGGCCTATTCCTAGCCAGCGGGGGCAAACGCAATGGCGGCATCGAGGTGGCGCTGCAAAGAATCACACAGGTCGCGTATCTGGTCGTTGAGGGGCAATTCGGTGCGGGAGGAGTCATGACGTTGACCGACATGGGCAATCAGATTTGGTGAATAAGGAATGTCGACGAAACGGCACACTCCTTGCATTACCTGGTCAGCATCGTCAACAAAATCATCGTATGACACCAACCGAACGTCGGGTCGCTCATCGAGGGCCAGCTCGAAATAGAGAACATTTCGGACGTACCAGAACAGTGCGGCCGCGTCGAACTCTGACAAGGTGTCAAAGTCGAAGCCTTTCACTAGGGCGAGCGTCTCGTCAGAAATGCGCTCGCCTTGCCACGACCCGTCAGCGTTACCAGCAGCGATGTCTCGCAGGATCCGCCAGTTAGCAGCGCCAAATTTGGCTACGGCCGAACGGGCCCGATCCTGGTAGTTGCGATACGCCCAAATAGCCTTGCCGCCAAAACCAATGTCGTCCAGCAAATGATCGATCCGCTGCGAATCACACAACGGCTTGAAGAGAATAAACTTGTGCGCGGAGCCGGCAATGAGGCGGGCAATGCCGGAGTCATCACGCAGTCGGAAGCGGTCGAAGGCCTGCCTGTCGTTCTCGTTACGCACCTCGATCTCGGGTAGCGCTTCAAGGCCTCGCAAGATCATGTTGGTGCCAGAACGCTGCGCCCCCACTATCCAGATTGGGACCGCCCCCGGTGATTCACCAACATGTTGGCGGCGCCACTGCCATTTCGTGAAGGCTGTGCTAGCCCGTTCGATTGGATCAAGTCGGTCTTCTTCAACAATTCGACTCAAACCTTGGTCTCGAATCCAATTAATGTGCCGACCGACGCGCAGCACGGAACGGGTTAATCCCGACTCGTTTTCAAGGCTGCTCCCCACCGCTTTGGTGTCACTTCTAGGAAAATGGGCCTCTTCAGGAGCCTCGACAGGCGAAAGCCGCGGCTGGCGGGGGTAGTCAAAGTGGGCGAGAAACGGCGCTGTGATCAATCCGACGGTCGCTCGGTCGCTCGTGGCCATCTTGGTTCGCCAACGATCGTCCTGGCGCAATTCGACTTGGCCGTGTTTGAGCCGATCGGGATTTCCAGCCACAGAATGAGTGGCGTGCAACTCGGCCGAAGTGTCGCCGGTAAACATATCGAGGGGACGGGATTGCTCGCCCAGCATCTCCAAAATGCGGGTCACGGCTGCTTGAGGCTGGGCCACGAAGTCTTCATACTTTAAGGCCATATACCCTTGAACATTGCGTTGGCACGCTGTCTCTGCTACCACGTGCCACAGATCCCACAACAAAGCACTTTTAGCCGAAGATAGGCGTTCCATCTCGAACTGTCGACCAGAAGACCCCACTCGATACTGGTCGATAGCCAAACTCCCCGGCATGTCGGGCTTGGCTTTGTGTGTCACCCACGAGTAGGCAGCAGCTTGCGGGTCCCTTAAGAGGTGAACGACATAGAGGTCGATGTTGGCAAACTTGCTGAGCAAGTGGGCATAGGTAGGGAGTTTCGACGAGTCGATGATGACATCACAATTAGTGACGGTCTTGATGGCAGTGTAAAGCTTGGCCAAAGGAGGCGTGACCTCAATGAGCTCGTCAGTCGGCGTACGGGACGAGGGCCAGTAATGCTTTAGATAGACAGCGGGGAGATTCCGCACTCGAGTGAGCGCATGCAGATTCGCCACCTGACGTTCGGCGGAGTCTCGATCGTTGTCGATGCCTGCCTCTTTGAGGATCGTGGTCCACATAGGGCATTCACTGAAGACAAGGCCACACCCACACAGCCGGTCCTCGAGGATTCCGCGCTGCCACAGGTAGCGAATCTCGCCCCCATCGAAAAATCCGTCAATTTGGCCGAGAATGTTGGCCAGAAGCGTGCTGCCGCTGCGACCGGTCCCGGCGATATAAAGTACTTTTACCTTCGATGCGTTATCCATCATGAGTGCGAGCGTAGCAAGCAATCCGGAGCAGAATCGAATCTGCCGGTGAATCTGTGGCTGAACCCGTGGTTTCGCCCCCGATGGATCCTCACGCCCTGGCTGGCGCCAGGGCTCAGGATGACGGGGCTGTTGGCTGGCGCCAGGGCTCAGGATGACTAAGGGGTTACGTCTGGCCATTCTTGTGTCAAAAGTGCTAACACAAGGGGCATGGATATCAAACAGTTAGCTGCCGCCCCAGTTTTCATCGTTGGCGCACCACGCTCGGGAACGAGTCTCGTCTACAAGTCGTTGTGCCTGCATGACGAAGTTTCATACATCTCCAATTGGCTACGCCGAACACCCGGCGTAGCGGAAGTCGCAGCCCTGAACCGGCTCGGGCCCAGATTTCCCCAATTTCGCAAACGGGCTTGGTTCGGCGGCGGGAACGCCTATGCATATGGCCATAGTCGAGGGCTGGCGGAACAGCTCTTTGTACAGCCGACTGAAGGCGAACCGGTATTTGCACATTGCGGAGTCCCTTCGGCGCCCAGCCTGGGCGAACTCTCGGTTGCGTCAGTCTCCAGCGAGTCACTAGCGCTGCTGCGCAAAACTATCGGGCTGATCGAGCATTACAGCGGCGGTCGCGTTTTTGTCAACAAGCGAATCGCCAACAACCAGCGCATACCGCTGCTGCTGGAAGCATTTCCCGAAGCACGATTCATACACATTGTGCGTGACGGGCGTGCAGTGGCCTATTCGTGCAGCCGCGTCGACTGGTGGCCGAACCACTACGTGTGGTGGTACGGGGGAACTCCGCAAGAATGGGGGCGTTCCGGAAACGATCCATGGGAATTGTGTGCCCGCAACTGGCTGGAAGAACTTCACTCACTCGAGGTTGGGCTGAGTGTGGCTCCCGCCGAGCAGGTCATCCAGCTACGTTACGAAGATCTGGTCGCAGCCCCTGTCGATGCACTGACTCGTCTGGCAACATTCATGGGACTGCCCGAGAGTCCCGATTGGCAGGGCCTTTTGCTGACGCTACCTTTCCCCGACAAGAATGAAGCATGGCGAGACAAGATGCCCGACCCAGCAATTAACCTTGTCGAGAAGATTCAACACGAAGCCTTAGTTAGCAACGGTTACTCAATATGACCCAAATTCGCCAACCTGATCACCCCAAGAAACATATTCATTCACTTCGCCCTATCCAAGGTGTCGCTACTAGGCAGCCTGGATTGCGACGCGACGGCTGGCGCCTTGCTCGCAATGACGGGAGGACGTGAATGGCTACCCACCACGAAGACCGAGGCGCCGTCAACGAGACCCAATTTGTTTTCTTCCTGGGCACGGGACGATGCGGCTCAAGCCTGGTGCATGAAATCGTGGCTCGACATCCCGATGTCGGTTTCATCTCGAACATTGACGACCGGCTGGCAACCCGTTCGGGCACAGGCCGCTGGAACAATGCCATCTATCGCCACATCCCGGCCTATCTAACCCAAAAGGGCCGCGCCCGTTACGCACCATCGGAGGGATACAATCTGCTCGACAAGCAGGTGGCCCCTTTGTTATCGCGCCCGTTCCGCGACCTTGTAGCGACAGATGCAACACCTTGGCTAAACCAGCGCGTGCGAACAGTGTTCGACAGCCGGGCCCTCGATCAGTCCAAGCCAGTATTTTCGCACAAGTTCACGGGATGGCCCCGAGCCGGATTCCTCAGCGCCATCTTTCCCAACGCTCGTTTCGTTCATATCGTGCGAGATGGTCGTGCCGTGGCCAACTCTTGGCTACAAATGCCCTGGTGGGATGGCTACAAAGGCCCGTTCCAGTGGCAGTGGGGTCCTCTGCCAGAAGCCTATGAAGATGAATGGGTTGGCAGCGACCGGTCTCATGTGGTTCTGGCAGGCATCGCTTGGAAAATCCTCATCGACGCTTTCGAGTCCGCACAAGCCCGCATCTCGCCAAGCAACTGGCTGAATATACGCTACGAAGAGTTAGTCTCGGCGCCAAAGCCCGCCATGGAACAGTTACTCGAATTCCTCGACCTTCAATGGACACCCGAATTCGCTCGAGGCTTCGCCCATTACAAATTCGATGCCAAACGAACTGAAGCATTCCGGGACGACCTCGCACCATGGGATATCGACCAACTCGACATGTCCCTCAAAGACCACTTGGAAGCATGGGGCTACTCCTAGCACGTTCAGCCCTCTCGTCATTGCGAGCCCTGGCGCCAGCCCCCCACCCCGTCATCCTGAGCCCTGGCGCCAGCCAGGGCGTGAGGATCCAGGAATCCGAATTTTGCGAGCGAAGCGAGCAAGTCACAATGAATCGAGCATATCGGTGGATCTGCGGCTTCGCCGCAGGTGGATCCTCACGGTCGGCTGGCGCCTCCCTCAGGATGACGAAGGTGTACGACATGGCCCCAAAAAAGGTCGCATTTGAGCTGCATCGTGGTTAACTTGCCTGCATGAACAGAAACGATTCAACAGAACTCAACAGCACGGACATGCCTGCCCCGCGTGCTGGGCTTGTCGAGGAGTCAATTATCAAGCCGGGGGCCGACTGGCAAACGCTCGGCACCTACTCCGATATTTTGTATGAATCAGCCGACGGTATCGCCAAGATTACGATCAATCGGCCTGAAGTGCGCAATGCGTTTCGCCCTGACACGCTACAAGAACTGCAGCATGCCTTTAATGAGGCCCGAGACAACTCCGAAATTGGCGCAATCATTTTCACCGGCGCCGGAGATCTAGCTTTTTGCTCGGGTGGAGACCAACGAGTGCGCGGCAACGCCGGCTACGTAGGCAGTGACAAGATTCCACGCCTCAACGTGCTTGACTTGCAACGCCAAATTAGGACTCTGCCCAAGCCGGTCGTTGCCATGGTTGCCGGTTACGCAATCGGGGGCGGCCATGTTTTGCATGTTGTGTGTGACCTCACCGTTGCCGCCGATAACGCTCGCTTCGGCCAGACTGGGCCCAAAGTGGGCAGCTTCGACGGCGGCTACGGAGCCGGCTACCTGGCCCGAATTGTTGGCCACAAGAAGGCCCGCGAAATCTGGTTTTTGTGTCGTCAATACGACGCTCAGGAAGCTCTCGACATGGGGCTCGTCAACACGGTGGTGCCGCTGCCCGATCTCGAAATCGAGACCGTCAGCTGGTGCCGAGAAATGCTGGACCACAGTCCGATGGCCCTGCGAATGCTCAAAGGTGCGTTCAATGCAGACTCCGACGGGCTCGCCGGCATCCAACAGTTGGCCGGTGACGCCACATTGCTCTTCTACATGTCAGAAGAAGCCCAAGAGGGGCGCAACGCTTTTCTTGAGGGACGCAAGCCAGACTTCAACAAGTTCACCCGTCTGCCATGACTTCACCGGGCAACGAGTTCAGCACCCTCCTCCGTCATCCTGAGCCCTGGCGCCAGCCAGGGCGAAGCAATCCAGGCTTTGCTGCCTTGCGAGCGCAGCGAGCAATTCAAATGGATCGAACATGCGCGTTGGTCTGCGGCTTCGCCACAGGTGGATCCTCACGGTCGGCTGGCGCCTCCCTCAGGATGACGAGAGGGGTGAATGGTTATGGTTGACACAACGATCCAGCCCTCCGGTCCAACCATTTCAAAGCGCCAAGCGTGGTTTTTTGCGATACGCGTGCCCACCCTTGTCGCTGGGTTCGTGCCTGTCTTGGTGGGCAGCGCACTGGCGTTCAATCATGGCAGCTTCGCACCCCTGCTCGCTGCTCTCGCCCTCGTTGTGTCGATTGGCATCCAAATTGGAACCAACCTCGCCAATGACTATTGGGATTTCAAGAAGGGCGCCGATACGGCCGCTCGGATTGGGCCCGTCCGGGTGACACAGGCCGGCCTGATCCCACCGTCTCAAACCCTTATCGCCATGATGGCTGCCTTCGGGACGGCCGCCCTCGCCGGCGTTGCCATTTGCGCCCTCACGAGTTGGCTCTATCTAGGGCTCGGGGTCGTGTGTGTTGCGTGCGGATTTCTTTACACTGCCGGCCCGAAGCCGATCGCATATATCGGACTCGGCGAACTGTTTGCGTTCGTCTTCTTCGGAGTTCTGGCGACAACGGTCACCTATCAAATTCAAACAGGCCAGGTCAGCGCTGCGGCCTGGGTGTGTGGTTCGGCGATTGGAGCTTTCGCTGCGGCTCTCTTGGCTGTCAACAATCTGCGTGATCTCGCCACCGACTGCGCTGCCGGCAAAATCACTCTCGCTGTACGATTCGGCCGCCAGGGGACGAAAGCACAAATCACCGGCCTGCTCGGCGGGGCCTTTCTCTTGGTCTTGCTCCTGGTAGTCGGCCGCCGCCTGCCTTTCGCCGCCCTAATAACTTGGGGAGCAATTCCGCTACTAGCTCCGGCGCTGAAGAGAGTCTGGCGTGATGATGGCTCCCGGCCCATGCACTTAATCCCAGCCCTCAAGTTCATCGCCCGCACCGAACTAGCCTTCGGCGTGCTGCTTACGCTGGCTCTGCTTGTCTCCTGACGTACACACTTCCCCCTCCGTCATTTCGAGCAAAGCGAAGCAACGAAGCAACCCGGGCTTCGATGCTTGGCGAGCGTAGCTTGCAATTCAAATAGATCGAACATGTAGGTGGATCTGCGGCTTCGCCGCAGGTGGATCCTCACAGTCGGCTGACGCCTCCCTCAGGATGACGAACGGTGATGGGGACGTGGATTGCCACGCCCTGTCAAAGCCCAGGGCTCGCAATGACGGGATGGGGGACGTGAATGGCGACTAGCTACCTGCGTAGAGACGTTCCAGATCGACTAGCTCGTAGTCGCCCTGAGCAGTGTAACCGCCAGATAAATCGGCGGTGAATCCGGACCGGCTAAAGAGCAGAAGCCGACAGTTACCTGCCCCGAGAAGGTCCCTAATGTGTCGGAGGCGGACTAGTTCAGCCACCCCGACCGGCCGCTGGGTCCATTTGGCTTCACCTATAGCAACGATCTGATTGTTCGCAACTGCAACAACATCAATCTCGTGCACGACCCGGTGCTCCTTGCAACTCACCACAGAGCTACCGACCACACGCGGCCTTTCTCGGAGAGTAGGCTCAGCCGCGTAAAAGGCCGTCCATTGCCGGGCTAGATCCTCAAAGTGAGGCCCATAAATCTTGGCAGCGACAAGACCGCTCTCGGTAGCATCGCTCCACACTTGCGCCTGTTGGCCGATAACTAGCTGGTTTTCTCTCGGAGCTAACACAAGTTGTGACAGCCTCAGCAGCGGCTCGGCGATCTGGTAGCTGTTACGACGCTTTCTCAATGGGTCAACTCGTTCGGTTACCAGCTGAGACTCCGCCAATATCCGCAATGGATGACTCAAGGCCCCTTCTTTACGACCTAAGGCAGATGCGATTTCTCCTCGACGAGTCCTTCCTTCGGACAGGGCGGCCAGAATCGAAAAATACAAGCCAAGATCTTGAATGCGTGGGTCCTCGCTAACCAAAAGTTGAGCCTCACGAAAAAACGGACTTCCCGGGTTGAGAAGCACTTCGGCCACCCAAGCGTCGAAATCAGCCTCATCACGTGGAAACCGACCAAAACAAAAATCTCGATATGCGGGAGTCCCGCCACACAAGGCATGCAATTTGAATGCCAGCTCCCAGTGAGGTGAGAGTTGCCAAAAATCTGCCGTAACACGGTAGTCAAACGGCTTGAGCACAATCTCACGCACCAGCCTTCCCCTCAGGGGCGCTGTGCCGCTGACCAGTTGACTCATAACGCTAAAGACCGAGCCACACAAAATCACACGGGCCCTTGAATGTTGCTTCGCTCGACTCGTGGGCGACAAGGCTCGCTGCAACAAAGACGGTAATTCACCAGCGCCCCTGATGAGGAATGGAAATTCGTCCAATACAATCAGCACGGGATGGCCCTGTTCACCTAACGCCAGCAAATCCGCAATAGCAGCTTCCCAATCCGGAAACACTACAGGGCGGCCCACATTTCGATACTCAGCATAGGCCCTGCCAATATCGGCCAAGTTCTGGCGTGACGACTGTTGCAGCCCACTGTAAAAGAACCCACCCGTTCTCTGCGCGAGCAGCTCCAGCAAGAGAGTCTTGCCCATGCGGCGTCGCCCATACACCAGACCAAGCTGGGCCCCGACAGAGTCGTTATCAACAAAAGATGCGACACTCGACCATTCGCTGTCGCGATCAAACAACCGCTCCGGCTTTTCCAATCCGGAATCAGGCGCAGATCCGTCTTTCATGCCACTACCACGACTCATGACATCCAACCGTTCGTAACCATTCAGCACCTCTCGACCGGAGCGTCGTTACCAGCACGTTCGTCATCCTGAGGGAGCCGCTAGGCGACCGTGAGGATCCAGGAATCCGAATTCTTGCGAGCGTAGCGAGCAATTCAGAATAGCTCGACCATACGGGTGGACCTGCGGCTTCGCCCCAGATGGATCCTCACGCCCAGGCTGACGCCTGGGCTCAGGATGACGGAAGGGGTGGTGGATGGTTACACCCGTTCGGCTCAAACGCTCCAACCCACACATTATAGGCTATTTGAAACTCGACTTTCAATATATGGAGTGTCATATTGCGTGGAAAGCACGGGCACGCCCGGTACTGCTATCGAGCTCCCGAGCTCCCGAGCTCCCGAGCTCCCGAGCTCCCGAGCTCCCGAGCCACCCGACTAGTCAACGAGTTGGCGGATAGAGGCGGCGATCTTGTCGGGGCCGAAAAGGATTTCGTGTTCGAGAGCTGGAGCATACGGTAACGCGGGCACATCGGCTATGGCGAGACGCAGGATCGGGGCATCCAATGACCAGAAAAACCGCTCACCAATTTCGGCAGCGAGCTCGCCACCGAGGCCGCCCGTACGGTTGGCCTCGTGTACAACGATGAGTCGACCCGTGCGGGATACAGACTCCCCCACTAGCTCGTAATCGAGAGGGTAAAGGGTGCGCAGGTCGATCACTTCGCAGCTGATTCCCTCTTGTGCCAACGTCTCTGCCGCTGCCACGCTATGGTGGCGCATCATGCCATAGGTGGCAACGGTTACGTCGGTGCCGGGGCAGACAATTTCGCCCTGTCCAATCGGAATCGACCAGTCGCCCTCAGGAATGAAACCCGTGATGGCCCGGTAGCACTTCTTGTGTTCCAGAAACATGACCGGGTCGGGGTCCGCAATTGCTGAGCGGAGCAACCCGACTGCATCCATCGGGGTTGAAGGGGCAACAACTTTGAGGCCAGGCACATGGCAAAACAGCGCCTCGATACACTGTGAATGATATAGGGCGCCATGAATACCGCCGCCGTAGGGGGTGCGGATCACAATCGGGCAATTGAAATCGCCGTTAGACCGGTAGTGAATCTTGGCTGCTTCACTCAAAATCTGATCGAACGCGGAATGAATGAAGTCTATGAACTGGATCTCGGCAATAGGCCGGAGGCCGTCGAGGGCCATGCCGATAGCAGCACCTATGATGAGAGATTCAGCCAGTGGTGTGTCAAACACTCGGTCATCACCAAATTTGGCCGCCAACCCTTCAGTGCAGCCGAACACTCCCCCACGCACTCCGATGTCTTCACCCAAAATGACGGTACGGTCATCCTTCTCGAGAATCTCAGCCAGCGTATCGTGGATTGCGGTAATCAGGTTTACTTTCGGTTCCTGATCAGCGCCTGGTGCGGGCGGTCCGCCTTTCGCCGACACTCGAGCCGAAACCGGCTCGGCAACGATGGGCTGAGCGTAAACGTGAAGGTAAGCGTCGGCGGGTTCGGGGTCGGGCGCTGCTGCAGCTTCTTTGGCGGCAAGCGCCACTTCTGCCGTGACGGACTCATCAATCTCGGTCGCGAGTTTTTCTGTCAGAACTCGCTCAGATATGAGCATCTGGGCCATGCGATCTATGGGATCATGCTTGCGCCAAGCTGCCACCTCTTGGGCGCTGCGATAGGCCTTGTCGTTGTCATCAGAAGTATGACCCAAATAGCGGTAGGTGCGGGCCTCAATCAGGGTGGGGCCCTGACCGTTGCGGGCACGGGCCAGAGCGTCGCTGGTAACCGAATATACATCAAGCACGTTTTGGCCGTCTACGGCCAAGCCAGGCATGTTGTAGCCAATGGCCCGCAGCGAGAGGTCAGCCACAGCGCTCTGTTTCGACAGCGGCACCGAGATCGCGTATCCGTTGTTTTCGCACACAAACACAACTGGGAGTTTATGGATGCCGGCAAAGTTCAAAGCCTCATGAAAATCACCCTTGGAGGTTCCGCCTTCGCCGAACGAGCACAATACGACACCGGGCTGGTTGCGCAGCTTGCGGGCGTAAGCAATCCCTACCCCATGAGGGAGTTGAGTGGCGATCGGCGATGAACCCGTGATAATTCCAAGCCGCTTTGATCCCCAATGGCTCGGCATCTGCTTGGCCCCACTGCTTGGGTCGTCCGCCTTGGCAAGTACTCCGAGAAGAATGTCCTTCGGGCTCATCCCCCGCGCCAGAACGGCTGCCATGTCACGATAGTAGGGACACAAAATGTCGTCATCGGCCATCGCCGATGCAAAACCGACTTGGGTCCCTTCGTGGCCTTGGGCAGACACCGCAAAGGCCGCTTTGCCTTGGCGTTGCAAGGTCCAGGCCCGCTCATCGACCCGGCGCGACAACAACATGTTTCTATACATGGCCAACAGCTCAGTTGAGCCGAGCCCTAGCTCCGCGGAGGACGCTATGCCCCCGGCGGGTATAAATGCTGCCGGAGATATTTTCTTGGCCTCGGGCATTTAGCGCTCCTCACTCGGTCCCGTCCTACTCTGTCGGGTCGCCGGCCCCGTCTTGGGAATGCTCGACGCTCGCTCGAAAAGAATATCGAACCAGCACTCTCATTGACTAAATGCGCATGCGGCTAATTCGTCCGACCTCCTCAAGACGAGCCTGAGCGTACCGGTGCGCCCCCGCATCTGGGCTGATGCCTGCGTCGGCCGAGCTCTGCAAGATCCGCAAGGTACTGTCGTACAATGCCTCGGTCTTCTCTACGGCAAGCTCATGGTTATAGCCGCCGATTTCGACAGCCACATTCATCAGTCCACCAGCATTGGCAATGAAATCTGGCACGTAAAGCATGCCGCGTGATTCGATCAGTTCGGCAACATCCTCGGTAGCCAACTGGTTATTGGCCGATCCGCAGATGACTTCACACTTGAGACCTTCCACTACTTGTGGAGTCAGAACACCGCCGAGAGCGCATGGAGCGAATATGTCACATGCCGTCTGTAGCACATCGTCTGGTTCAACAACCTCGCAAGGCCACTGCTTAAGAACTTCCAACGCCCGTTGGTTGGTATCAGATACCATGACGACCGCGCCAGCATCTATGAGGAGGCGAACCAGCGGCTTGCCCACCTTCCCAGCCCCTTGGACCACAACTCTCTTACCCTGGAGAGACTCATTTCCCCAGCGGAATTTCGCCGCCGCTTGCATGGACTTGAGCACACCCAGCGAGGTGAAGGGCGAGGGATCGTCACCACCGCCCATGCTCTTGGAAACTCCCATCACCCACGGCGTCTCACGCCGGATCATGTCCATATCCGCACAATTCGTTCCGACGTCTTCGGCCGTAATGTATCGCCCACCGAGGCTATCAACATGACGGGCAAACATACGCAGCAACGCTTCGGACTTAATCAAGTCGGGGTTGCCAACGATCACAGCCTTGCCGCCGCCAAGATCGACACCTGCGGCGGCCGATTTATAGGTCATTCCTTCGGCAAGTCGCATGACATCGGTGAGCGCCGCCTGTTCATCGGGATATGGGTAGAAACGACATCCCCCCAACGATGGACCCAGCACAGTTGAGTGGATAGCAATGATCGCTCGCAATCCCGTCGAAGAATCTTGACAGAAAAGAAGCTGCTCAAAGCCCTTCTCTTGCATCAGGTCAAAGTACACGCCACGTCCTCCGCATTCCTCAGCCCCAGGGCGTCAATCACCCACGTGTTATTGGTCCGCAGCCAATCCTACGCTTCCTAACAGGCTAGCCGAGAAACGGTGGGAGGGAATTTGTCGGAGCAGCGAGGGGCGGTCGGAGGCGAAGCCGCAACCATTCACGTCCCCCCCTCCGTCATTGCGAGCCCTGGCTCTGCAGGGCGTGGCAATCCAGGCTTTAAAAGCTGCGAGCGCAGCTCGCTGTCGAAACCAGGGACACCCCGGTCACCCCGAACGTCCATTTGGAATTGCTCGCTACGCTCGCAAAGCAGTAAAGCCTGGATTGCTTCGCTCCGCTCGCAATGACGGCGAGAGACGACCGTTGCATCAACCGTCGCAAACTAGCTGTGGTCGTCGACTTTCCAGATGAGAGTAGGAGCCTTGGAACCCGTGGGAAGGACGGTCGTAGCGGTGACTCCGCCAGGGCCCAAGGTGATGTTGGTCGTGTCGGGACTGATCGGTACGACGCTGTTAAAACCAAGCTCCGGATCGTTCAAAAACACGAAACCGTAATACCCTGGGCACGTGCCGGCTGCGACGGGAGCAGCAGCTGGAGCGGCGGTCACTGGAGCCGCTGTAGTTGTAGCACCCTTCGATGATTTGGGCCCGATCTGACACTTTGTTGCGTAGATGGCAAACTTCGCTGAATCTGCACCGGTACCGAGACTCCCGGCCCCATAAACCCCGGCCAATTCACCCAGAGCGTAAGTGGCCACCGTTGCATAGCCTTCGCTGAGCGGTTCTAGCACGCCAGCAGTCCCGCCAAAGCTGAACTGCACCCTTGTGGGCATTTTGGCTGCTGTCGGCTCTTGTGCCTGACCAGCAGTGGCCACCCCGAACTGGACAGCCACTGCGGAAAGAACCATCGCAGAGCAAATTACCCTCTTCGTAAATCGAGACAAGACTTGAGTACGCATGTACGCAGAGTAGCGAATTCTCCGGCGCTCTGTGATGATTAACGGACTTTTTTCTATGCCGAGAGCGCGATCAGTTCTTCGGGCACTGCGTCTAGGTCGACCAAAGACAGTTCATACTCACACGCGATGTCGTAGTCGCTAAAGGCATCGACTAGGCGTGGATTCATCGTGATCAGTGGATAGGCAACGTTCTGGCCCGATCGCAAAATCGATATCTGATGTTTGCTCATTATGAGAGTCCCCTCATTGTTTGCTTGGCAACTGCCATGGCGTTAGCCAACAGTCTCATACAAATTACTGAGAGAAACCTGAGCCCTCGAATGTATTCCTCTTATTCAGCAAATATTCTTCGCGAACGCAGCCCGCTCAGACGCTTTCGGATGCAAGATTGGCGTCACGGAGCCATTTGTTGGTCCAGTCTGATGATTTTCCGTAGCCCTTCGTGAGGGCGTCGCCTATGTATTGCTCGATCAAAGAACCGACGCCGAGAACTTTAGCTCGCACATCGATCTCCGATATGAGCTCGTTTCCGCCTGAAGCGACAGACTCGACGCGCATTTCGCCAGACACCCCGACTTTTTCGGTCATCTTTTGGGGCGAGAGCTCGAACACCCACCGTCCTTGGTCTGCTTCGAAGTTCCCATCCTCAGACAGGGTCAGTGACGCACCAAACATTTTCGTAATCAAGTTCGAGCCATCAAGCCGAAAGGTCATACGCATCAGACGGGTGATCGATTTGCTTGGATCGCCCTCTTGACTTACAACTTCAAATTCGCTGCACTTGAGCGCCTCGGTATAAAGCCGCTGATTGTAATCGGCGTCAAAGAACACCTTGCCCCAAAAGACGTCCGGAGGGCACTCCAAGCCATGACGTAGAGTCAGTTTCACTTGCCTTGTCTCCTTTTGCCACTCTTGCACGGCCTGTCTCAGCCGTACACACGTTGAGACAACCAGCCCAGAACACCCAGACCCACGAACGAGGCTGCAAAAAATACAGGCTAGCCTGGTACTTAGGGCCCGTTAGGGCCCTAGTGGAGCGAATCTAGCACAGAATTCACACACTCCAAAGATTGCACCAAAGGATTGAACGATGCCAGCGCCTCAAGCACTCGCCTTCACCAACAATGAGGACGCCAACCAATTGTTGGCCACTGATAGCTTGGCGGTGCTAATAGGCATGCTTCTCGACCAGCAGGTGCCCATGGAGTTCGCATTTAGAAGCCCGTATCTTCTCAAGCAGAGACTCGGGGAACTTGACGCTGGTGCGATCGCTGCGATGGAGCCCAAAGAGCTTGAAGACATTTTCCGTGAGCGCCCCGCCTTGCACCGCTTTCCCGGCACCATGGCCAAACGTACCCAAGCCCTTTGCCAAACTATCGTCGATGAATATGACTCCACACCAGAGAATATCTGGATGACTGCCAAAGACGGCACAGAGCTATACGGCCGACTTCGTGCCCTACCGGGCTTTGGTGAAGCTAAGGCAAGGATTTTCGTTGCTCTCTTAGGCCGTCGCCTGGGAACGGCACCGCCAGGCTGGGAAGTCGAGGCCGCTACCTGGCCATGCATCGCCGACGTCGACACTTTCGACAAGATCGAAAAGATCCGCTCCAAAAAACGTGCCATGAAAGCCAAAGCCCGGTCCTAGTCAGCGGCGATCCAAACTGACTTGCTCGCAAGCTCGCAAAACATGTTAAAGCCTGGATTGCCACGCCCTGTCAAAGCCCAGGGCTCGCAATGACGGAGAATGATCGTTGCTCGCCAGGCCACCCACCAGATAGGCACCGATAGTCTCCAACACTTTCACATCAACATCAGAAACCAACAACCGAATACGAATCCGAACACCACCCGGAAGAGGCACCACGAACGGATCACCAATCTCACGTAACCCATTGCCCGACATACCAACCACCAACCAACAGACACAACCTCGAACGCACATTCGAAACAGTACCAACAGCAGCACCCAACATCAAGTCACTCCAAACCAAAATCCCAAATCTTTTCAATTTCTCCAAAACATCCATGAGAAATATTCTCCATTCCTGAACCCCAACAGATAATCACTGAAATACACACAGGATCAATGACCAAACGGGGAACAGTTCGCAACCCTGGCGTCTCTCAACTTGGGATGCGACCGAAATCATCGTGCAGCCGAATGATGTCATCCTCGCCCAAGTAGCTGCCGCGTTGAATTTCAATAAATATCAAGTTTAGGGGGCCGGGATTCTCGATGCGGTGTGCCATTCCTACTGCAATGTCAACGGCCTCGCCCGTCCCAGCTTGAATCTGATTGCCGTCTAGAGTAACCAGGCCCGAGCCCTGCACAATAACCCAATGTTCAGCGCGCTTTGCATGCGTCTGGTAGCTCAAGCGCTTGCCCGGATACACAACAATTCGCTTCACTTTGTAGTCGTCGCCCTCATCTAGAACTGTGTAGTTGCCCCAGGGTCGCTCATCATATTCTCTTGCGTTAATATCCGATTGAGTCATCGGTAGCCTCCAAAACACATCCAGTGGTCATCGAGTTTATCGGGATTGAGGCAAAAGCTACCGGCTGTTGACCCATTGACCTCGTTCTTGAAGGACCTTCTTCAGAGTTGATGGCATAGCGGTCATGATCCCGTCAACCCCCAAATCGAGCAAGCTATGCATCACAGAGGGGTCGTTAATAGTCCAGACGTGAACTTTTAACCCACGTCGATGTGCTTCGGTAATGAAACGCTCGTCGACTAGCTTCATCTTGCCCACATGCGTCGGCACCTGGCAACACTGAGCCGAAAACTCGCCAGCCTTGAGACCAAGCGAAGACGCCCGCAGCCGCAAAATTTCCAGAGGTCCCATGCTTGTACATACAGAGTGCTTAGTAAGGCGCCGCACGGTTCGAAGCCGCTTGTCGGAAAACGCCGCAATGTTGACCCGGTCAAACGAGTTCGTACGAGTCAGCACACCTATCAGGGGCCTCACCCACTCGTCTCGCTTCGAATCGATATTGAATTTGACCTCGGGTAAGCTGCCGATAACATCTTCGAGCAAGACAAGGGGTTCGCCTTCAACATCGAGGCTCTGCAGCTCCCGCCAAGTCATGTCATGGATGTCAGCCTGGTGGCCCGTGGCTCGTTCCAACCCAAGGTCGTGATGACACACCATCATGCCATCGGCGCTCGACTGGACGTCCGTCTCTATATACCTGTACCCCATCGCCACAGCAGCCTCAAAGGCCGCGGTTGTGTTCTCGGGAAACTCACCGGCACCCCCCCTATGGGCAAAAGGAATCGGCGCCGGGTAGTCAAGAAATGCCCAGTCTGTATTCATGTAGTCCGTCCACGGTCAGAAGGTGAGTCCACAATCCCAGGCTAGTTGACGGGCTGCGACCGAGAACACGCACAATACTGGGTAGCCATTCACGTCCCCCACCCACCCCGTCATCCTGAGCCCTGGGCTTTGACAGGGCGTGAGGATCCAGGCTTTAAATATTTGCGAGCGAAGCGAGCAATTCGGAATGGATCGAATCTACGGCTGGGCCCTGCGGCTTCGCCCCTCACTGTCGGCTGGCGCCTCCCTCAGGGCAGGCTCCGGATGGATCCTCACGCCCTGCCAAAGCCCAGGGCTCAGGATGACGAAAGGCCTGGTAATGGCCTTCCGTCGGTGGGGGTCCTGAATCGGCGACTCGGCTAGTATGCGACGCAGTGTCTGGCGAATCAGGGGAGCACGCGCTGTGGGAACTGCAACACTCACTTCATCACTCGATAGTCGATCTGCGTCATACGAGCAAAACTGCGCTCAGATGCAGTCCCTCATCGAGGTGGTCCTGGAACAGCAACAACTAGCTCTCGCCGGCGGCGGCGAAAAGTACGTCGAGCGCAATCGAGCTAGAGGCAAACTCCTACCCAGAGAACGGATCGAGCTTCTCGTTGATCAAGACACCCCCTTCCTGGAACTATCGCCGCTGGCGGGTTGGGGCACGCAAGACACCGTGGGTGCGTCGATCGTGTCGGGCATTGGGGTCGTGTCAGGCGTCGAGTGCGTGATAATGGCCAATGACCAAACGATAAAGGGTGGGGCAACAAATCCGTCAACCGTGGCTAAGTCTTTGCGTGCCATGGATATTGCGCTCAAGAACCGTCTACCTCTTGTCAACTTGACCGAGTCCGGCGGTGCCGACCTACCCCGCCAATCTGAAGTGTTCGTGCCCGGCGGGGCTAGCTTCCGGAATTTGACCCAGCTCTCGGCCGCCCGAATCCCCACGATCACACTGGTCTTCGGCTCGTCCACGGCTGGTGGGGCATACATTCCGGGCATGAGTGACTACACGGTTTTCGTGCAAGATCGGGCCAAGGTATTTTTGGGCGGTCCCCCTTTGGTGAAGATGGCCATCGACGAAGATGCCGATGAAGAATCGCTCGGAGGCGCCGAAATGCACGCCCGCAAATCTGGGCTTGCCGACTACCTGGCGGTTGACGAATTCGACGCTCTGAGACTCGGGCGCCAGATTGTGGCGCATCTGAACTGGCATAAGCAAGGACCCGGCCCCACTTTGGCGGCCGACGATCCGACCTTTTCACCCGAGGAGCTTCTCGGAGTCGTCCCAACCGACGCTCGTGAGCCGTTCGAAGTGAAGGAAGTGATCGCTCGAATTGTCGACGGATCTCGATTCGAAGACTTCAAGGGCCCTTATGGCACAACGCTTGTTTGCGGCTGGGCCTCAATCTGCGGCTTCCCAGTGGGAATTCTTGCCAACAACGGGATCCTATTTAGCGAGGAGTCTCAAAAAGGCACTCAGTTCATCCAACTGTGCAACCAGATGGACATTCCGCTTCTCTTCATCCAGAACATCACCGGTTTTATGGTCGGCACTCGCTACGAGCAAGGCGGGATCATCCGTGACGGCGCTCGTCTCATCAATGCCGTATCTAATTCGAGTGTGCCGCATCTGACTTTGATGGTGGGAGCCAGTTACGGGGCGGGCAACTATGCCATGTCAGGGCGGGCCTTCGATCCCCGCTTTGTGTTCTCATGGCCGAATCATCGCATCGCCGTGATGGGCGGAAAACAGCTTGCCGGAGTCTTGTCGATCGTGCAACGCCAGGCCGCCGAGGCCGCCGGGCGAGACTTCGACGAAGACGGCGACGCCGCAATGCGAGCCATGGTAGAGAACCAAATCGACCAAGAGTCAAGCGCCCTCTTCGCCACCGGCCGCCTCTGGGACGACGGAATTATCGACCCTCGAGACACCCGCACCATCCTCGGCATTGCCCTCTCCGCCACCCACAGCGCCGAAGTCAAGGGCGCCACTGCCTATGGAGTGTTCAGGTAGGCCCATGAGGACTGCTGGCCCGCACTGCTTCATGCTCGTTTTGAACGCGGGAAGACCCCAACCCTGAGCCCTATACTGGGGCACTCAGGGTTGGGGTCTCTATCGGGCGCTATCCAAGATCAGCAGCCTACTTCACCAGAGAGAATACGTACGTGACGTATGCGCCTTTCTGGTTCAGATCCGGATTAGCCACTGTGACGTACCAAGACCCCGGATTCGACCCTCGGGACGTCCTTGCCTCTACTTCAGTGACGTTATCCTTGCATAGGAAGGATACACAATCGAACTTCAGGGAAGCGCTTAGAGTGGGTGATATTCCTTTACCATCCTGCAAGGTGGACTCATTTTCGAAAGAGAGACTGAAGTGGTACTCACCACTCACATCGGCAGCCTTAACGTACGGCTTCTCCTTTTCGGGTATTTTAAAGTCTTTACTCCCGATGACGTAGTACTTTCCTTGCCTATACCGAGTCAGTTCTTCGCTCCTGCTCACGTCGGTTTGGTTGGGCCAATGTAAAGTTCCAGTGACCTTGATCTTGTCGGGAATAGGATCCGCGGTGGTCTGTGATTTTGGGGTCGAACAAGCACTTGCCACAAGCCCGACCAACGCAAATACAGCTAGGAATAATGCCGATACTCGCCTACTACGTTTCTCCATGATTCGCACTCCCGTCATTGGAATTTGGGCACATCTCAGTCATCGGCGTGGATCACGGAAACTTTAAGGAAATCTTGAGATTCTTTTAGTCGTTTCGATTGTCACTGATTTTGGGAATCCGGCCGGCTCGGGTTTTGAGCGATCTTCATTGGGCACACCTAGGGTGAACCCAACGCTCCACGAGCAGAACCCTCAGTTGACCGCTTCCAACAGACTCGGTTGACTCCCCCACCCCAAGACGCTTGCGCGACTCGCAGGAGTGGGCTAGCTTGAGGTCCAACGAGGTAGGCGCTGTTGGGAAACTCGACGATGAAGACTCTGTTGGTTGCGAATCGCGGCGAGATTTGCCAGCGGATAATGGTGACAGCTCAATCGATGGGGATCCGCTGTGTTGCTGCCTATTCTGATTCTGATGCCCACGGCCCGTTCGTCACCCAAGCCGACCTGGCCGTAGCTCTCGGCGGTACACATCCACGTGATTCTTACCTGAGCATTGACAAAATTCTCGCAGCCGCCCACTCAAGTGGGGCTGATGCAATCCATCCCGGCTATGGCTTCTTAAGCGAAAATGCCGATTTTGCCCAGGCGTGTCTTGATGCCGGTATCACCTTCGTGGGACCAACTCCTGAAGCAATTCGGATAATGGGCAACAAGCTGACAGCAAAAGAGCTTGTCCGCCCACTGAAGGTCCCAACCCTCGAGAGCGTCACTGTAACTGACGACCCCGGAGACTGGCTAGCCGCTGCTGAAGCTATGAAATTTCCCGTCTTAGTGAAGGCTGCTGCCGGTGGTGGCGGCCGAGGCATGCGAATAGTTGATGCGCCAGCCGATCTAGCCGAGTCTATTGAGAGTGCCCAACGTGAAGCAGAGGCCGGTTTTGGTAACAGTTCTGTCTTTATCGAGCCATATTTGCCAAACTCCCGCCACATCGAGGTTCAAGTCTTTGGTGACACCCGGGGAAATCTCGTTCACCTCTTTGAGCGTGAGTGTTCAATCCAACGGCGTCACCAGAAAGTGATTGAAGAGAGCCCCTCAATTGTTCTCTCGGCTGAGACTCGCAAGGCAATGACAGATGCAGCCCTGGCTGTGGCAGCGTCGGTGAAATATGTCGGAGCTGGAACGGTTGAGTTTTTGGTTGATGGGACGGACTTCTATTTTCTCGAAATGAACACTCGACTCCAAGTTGAGCATCCCGTCACCGAGATGCTGACTGGACTCGATCTGGTTCGCTGGCAGCTAGAGGTGGCTCAGCAGTTGCCATTGCCGCTCACCCAAAGCGAGATTGTGAGCAACGGTCATGCAATAGAGGCTCGACTCTGCGCCGAGATTCCTGAGCAAGACTTCCTTCCGACGACCGGCCACTTTCACCGCTATTGGCATAGACAACCCGAGGGGGTGCGCTTTGACGACGGGGTCATTTCGGGAAGCCAGATGTCGAGCCACTACGACAACCTGCTTGCCAAAGTTGTAGCCCATGGGGAATCACGCCCCGAAGCCATCGCCCGATTGATTCGAGCCTTGCAGACAATGCAGTTGCATGGTGTGGCCACAAACCGTGATTACTTGGTGGCGATCCTACAAACCGAAGAGTTCCAACGGGGCGAAACACCGACCACTTTCCTAGAACGGAATAGTGACAAGGTACTGGGCAATGTCGCCAGGATGTCTGCGCCGCTGACAGCGGCACCGAGTGTCGACACCGACACTCGGCCTGATGCGCCCGATGCCGAGCAGGGCGAACGCCCCTCCGGGGATCGTTCCCTGCACGCCAGCGCTGCGGCCATCTTTATGGCATTGCGTCGCAAAGCCGACTCTCCGACACAGTCCTTTGCTCCGCTCGGTTGGCGCAATATGCCGAGCCAGCCGAACACATGCCAATTCAGTCACGTCGACACGTTGTCGCGATCAGAACACATATATTCGGTCAGCTATTCGATGGATCGAAACGGCGATTTTCACGTGAGTTGCGACCGGGCGATAGACGACGGGGTGGCGACCGCTGAGAGCACTGCCAGCGACCCCGTCAAGGTTGCCCCGACCCCGACCCCGACCGAGAAGGTCAGAGTTGCTTTTTTCCCGTCATTGCGAGGAGGCGTTAGCCGACGAAGCAACCTAGTCCATGACTCACGTCACGAAGACACAGGTCACGGACTAGGTTGCTTCGCTTCGCTCGCAATGACGGGGGAGGAACGTGGGTGGTTACCTACGAACTGTGGGGAAATTACGCTCGAGGTCGGCGGGGTCCGTCAGCACTTCTTCGTCAACATCGTCGGCGACAATGTGTACATCAACGACGACCAGTGCCAAAGCGATTTTCGTTCATTGGGCCGCCCAGGCGAGGGCGCATCCGCTCAGACCAAGCAACTAGCAAGCACTGCCGGCCCAACTTCGCCGATGCCTGGCCAGATCGTTGCCGTTGAAGTTAGTCTCGGCGACTCGGTCACAGCAGGACAAACCTTAGTAATCCTCGAAGCCATGAAAATGGAGCACCGCATCGAAGCAGCCGCCGACTCTATCGTCGCTGAAATTCACGTCGAAACAGGTCAATCCGTTGATGCACATCAACCGTTGATTACCCTCGGCCCCCCTTTAGACTCAGCTCCAGTCATCACAAACGAGGTCGAAAATGCCTGACCTTTCCGGCCCCCCCGTAACCATTCACGTCCCCTCAGTCCGAGGGGTGCTACCAGGCCTTCGTCATTGCGAGCCCTGGGCTCTGGCAGGGCGTGGCAATCCAGACTTTGCTATGTTGCGAGCGCAGCGAGCAATTCAAAATGGTTCGATCATGCGGGTGGTCTGCGGCTTCGCCACAGGATGGATCCTCACGCCCTGGCTGACGCCAGGGCTCAGGATGACGGGAAGAGGGAGCTGAATGGTTAAACCGTTGCGTATCGCAAACTGCAGCGGCTTTTACGGTGACCGATTGTCGGCAGCTCAAGAGATGGTCACCGGCGGGCCGATTGACGTTCTGACGGGCGATTGGCTGGCTGAGCTGACCATGCTGATCTTGGCCAAGGACCGGATGAAGGATCCAGCACGTGGCTATGCAAAGACGTTTCTTAAACAGCTTGAAGTTGTCTTGGGGACCTGTCTCGATAGCGGGATTCGAATTGTGAGCAATGCCGGAGGGCTTAACCCGGCCGGCTGCGCGGAAGCTATTAGCGAGCTGGCTCAGCGCCTGGGACTTACCCCTACGGTGGCTTTCGTGGGCGGCGACGATCTGATCGGCCAACTCGACCAGCTTCAGGCCAGCGGCGAGGAGTTGATCAACCTGGATACAGGCGAACACTGGGCCCAGATGGGCAAAGCGCCCATAACAGCCAATGCTTACCTGGGCAGCTGGGGAATCAGCACCGCTCTGGGCCAAGGGGCGGATGTAGTCGTGACAGGCCGAGTGACAGACGCATCGCTTGTTGTTGGGCCAGCAGCGTGGCACTTTGACTGGGCTCATGACGACTGGGATCAACTCGCGGGCGCTATCGTTGCCGGCCACGCAATCGAGTGTGGCACTCAAGTGACGGGCGGAAACTATTCGTTCTTCGACGAAATCCCTAACGCTCACAGATGCGGTTTCCCGATAGCCGAAGTGTTCAGCAACGGGTCATCGATCATTACAAAACATCCCGGCACCGGTGGGGCTGTCTCGATAGGCACAGTAACAGCCCAGTTGGTTTACGAGATTGCTAGTCCGAGTTACGCCAATCCCGATGCCACTGCCCTTTTCGATACAATCACCCTCGAAACAGTTGGCCCCGATCGGGTGCAAATTTCGGGGGTGCGGGGCACGCCACCGTCGCCAGACCTCAAGGTGGGCATCAACTATTTGGCCGGGTTTCGCAACTCGATGACGTTCTTGCTCACGGGGCTGGACATCAGCGAAAAGGCCCAACTCGCCCAAGATAGCCTGTGGGCTCAGTTCCCCGAAGGCCCGAACCATTTCGAATCAGTTTCTGTAGACCTCATCGACTCCGCCCGGCCAAACCCGCCAAGCAATCAAGACGCAATTTCGTCCCTGCGGGTGACGGTCTCAGATCCTGATGCAAGCAAGGTGGGGCGGGCTTTTTCATCAAAAGTCGTCGAGCTCGCCCTCGCTAGCTATCCGGGCTTTACCCTCACCACTCCCCCGCAAGACTCGACCCCATACGGAATTTTTTGGCCCACAACCATTGACCGCAGTCACGTAGATGAATTCGTCGAAATCGGTGGAACTCGCTACCCAATTAGCCATCCGCCTGCCCCCATGCAGTCATTGCGAGCGAAGCGAGCAATTCTCCCCCGTCATCCTGAGCCCTGGCGCCAGCCAGGGCGTGAGGATCCAGGAATCCGAATTTTGCGAGCGAAGCGAGCAAGTCGAAACGGATCCCGAGACCTGCCACTCGGAGTGGTCATGGGCGCGCGTTCCGGCGACAAGGGTGGAAACGCTAACATTGGCGTGTGGACTTCCGATGTCCGCTGTTATGAATGGCTCGACGATTTTCTGTCGATCGACAAGTTGAGGGAGCTAATGCCCGAGACAAAGTCCCTCGAAATTCATCGCTACAGGTTGGCCAACCTTAACGCCCTCAACTTTGTCGTTGTTGGTCTCCTCGGCCGTGGCGTCGCAGCCTCAACCCGTATCGATCCTCAAGCAAAGGGCCTGGGCGAATACTTGCGAGCAAAAGTGGTGCCGCTACCGGTCGAGCTGCTGTCAGATGCAGGCAAGAAGGGTCTACCGACGCAGGCCGCTGACTAGGAGGCAATCGTGCAATTCACCGACGAGCATCTCTTGTTTCGTAAGACTGTGCGTAGCTTCTTAGAAAACGAGGTCGTGCCTCACATCGATGAGTGGGAGGAAGCCGGCCAGTTCCCCGCACACGAGCTCCTGCCAAAACTCGCCCAAATCGGAGCGCTTGGCCTTGAGTATGACCCTAAATATGGTGGCCAAGGGGCCGACCACAGTTACACCGTGATTTTTGCTGAGGAACTTGGCCATTGCCTGTGCGCCGGCGTGGCGATGGGAATCAGCGTCCAGAGCGACATGGCCACACCGTCGCTGGCCACATTCGGTAGCGAATATTTGAAGGAAACCTACCTCAAGCCGGCCCTGACGGGCGAAGCCGTAGTCTCAATCGCCGTTACTGAGCCCGACGCCGGTTCCGACGTGGCATCGATCCGCACAACCGCCGTGCAAGATGGCGATTCGTGGGTCATCAATGGCACGAAGCTCTATATCACGAACGGTTATCAGGCCGACTGGATCTGCCTAGTAACCCGTACTTCCGATCCGATCCCGGGCCAGCCCTATAGCGGCATGGCCCAAATCATTGTGCCCACGAACACGCCTGGCTTCAGCGTGAGCCGCAAGTTGCGCAAAATGGGCAACTTGTCATCCGACACCGCCGAGCTAGTCTTCGACGATGTCCGCGTGCCGCTCAACCACGTGATCGGCGAAGATGGGCAAGGCTTTCAGCAACAAATGTTGCAGTTCCAGCGTGAACGGCTCATGGCTACCTACATGACAGTGAGCGGCATGCGAGTTGCCCTCAAGCGCACGATCCAATACCTAAAAGACCGTCACGCTTTCGGTAAGCCCCTTATCACAAATCAGTATTTGGCCTACGAGCTGGCCGAACTCACCGCAGAAGTCGATCTGCTGCGCGAATACAGCTATGCATGCGCAGACGCAGTAATGCGGGGCGAGGATGTCACTCGTCAGGCAACGATCGCGAAACTTAAAGCAGGCCGACTAGTTCGGCGAGTAGCCGACACTTGCATTCAATATCATGGCGGTATCGGCTATATGGAAGAGACCTGGACCTCACGCTACTACCGCGATGCCCGGCTGCTATCGATCGGCGCCGGCGCCGACGAAGTCATGCTCCGTATCCTCACCCAAATCTACGGAATCCACGCTTAGCCAGCTCTTAGTGAACCATTAAGGTCCCCCACACTCCGTCATTGCGAGGAACGAAGCAATCCAGGTTTTACAGTCTTGCGAGCGCAGCGAGCAAATTCAAATGGATCGAGTCTGATGATAGAGGCCTGCTCGCTACGCTCGCAGAATATTTAAAGTCTAGATTGCCACGCCCTGTCAAAGCCCAGGGCTCGCAATGACGGGGTGGGGGACGTGAATGGTTACTACTTACCCGGCCGGTTCGGGTTTGGGAATGCGGAAGGCAAAGTAGATTGCGATCGCTCCAAAGAGGGCCGCTAGGGCGACGGCAAGTCGGGCCGCCTGGGCCACGGCCTCCCGCACGACCTTTAGGGCCGCGTTGAAGTCACGATTTTGGTTCAGGTCTGTCACAGTCAAGTTGCTCGAGGTAATTTTCGGGTGGATTTCGGCCTGGAAATGGATTGCCTCTTCGACTTGCTGGCGGTCCTGAGGACTCAAAGACGGGACGGTCGTGAGCTTGGCCTGAGCGGACGAGACAGCCACAGTAGTGAGGACGAGGGTTAACAACGCGGAGCACACTCCGCCAGCGATCAATCGAGCTGAGACTTGCGTTCCGCTCGCTACTCCCGACAGCTCCGATGGCACTCCGAAAAGCAGGATATTGACCAGGCCCGAATAACAGATACTCCAGGCGGCACCTTCCAGAAACAGCGTCGGGGCCAGCCACCAGCCTGATCCGTTCGGCGACAAAAGAGGGACTGTCAACAACACGGCGATGGGCTGGACTATCACACCAACGATGATCAGGCTACGGGCTTGGAAGTGCCTTAAGAGCCGAGGAGTGAAGGGCCCGCCAACGGCCATGCCCAGTCCCAGGGGCAACAGAGTCAGGCCCGCCTGCAGTGGGTTGTAGCCGAGAACATACTGGCTATATAGGGGGACGAGCAAGAGCAAGCCAAAGACAGACCCCGTGATGAAGGATGCTGCCAAAGTGCCGTTGGTGAAGCTGGCAATTTTGAAGAGTTTTGGATTGAGGAAAACCTCTCGGCCACCGCGGAATCTCCGATTCTCAACAAGAGCGAAAACGACCAAAGCCAAGACCGCCAGTATCAACAAGACCGGAATTATCGAAAGGCGGCCAGGAGGCCGCCAACCAAGCAATGAGGACGTGGTTATTGCTCGCCACCAACCTAGCTTTGGGCCCTCTTGCAGGCCAAGCACCAAGGTACCGATACCGAGAATGAGCAAGACCGTGCCCACGATGTCGTACTGACCTGCCCCGCCTTTTTTGGCGCTGGTGTCAGGGCGATTTTCTACCACGAACATCGACACCCCAATCACGCAAATAATGGCGATGGGCACATTGATATAGAAGGCCAAACGCCACGAAAAAGCCGTTGCCGCTTCGCCACCAATCAGGGGCCCGAGCGCTGCTGCCCCACCAATTACGGTTGCCCAAATCGAAAACGCTAGCGCCCGTTTTGGCCCGGCCGGAAACTCGAGATTGAGTAGCGTCAGCGAGGCCGGCGCCAAGGTCGCCAAGACCAAACCCTGCAGAACACGCCCCACCATAAGGATCAGGAAGTTCGGTGCTGAACCCGTGACCAAGCTGCCAAGGGCGAACAGGACCATCGATGCCACCAAGACTTTCCGTGCCCCAACAGCATCGACCACTTTACCCATTACCACCATGAATGAAGCAGCCACCACTAGATAGATGGTGACAATGAGCGTGGCGCTGTTGGCATCGATGTGGAGGTCAGTGACGATCGAGGGCACAACAACATCGGTGACAGTCAGGTCGAGAACCACTATGAGCAGCGACAACATCAGGAACGTAAAACCCAGCCACACGTTCTTAGGCAGACTGGCCGACTCGCCAGCGGTGCTCGCAGATGCGGATGTCTGCCTGCTTCCGGATCCAGCCATTATGCGCCAATCCCCCCGGTATGAAATACCAGGGAAGTGTAGCCGGTCGGGCCAGCACCCCGTGGCGAGAGTGTCGCTACCAGCTTTACGTCATTGCGAGGAGCCAGAGGCCACGCACGACCCCAATCGCGGAGACACTCCAACCCTCCCGTCATTGCGAGCCCTGGCTCTGCAGGGCGAAGCAATCCAGACTTTAAATATTTGCGAGCGCAGCTCGCAATTCAAAATCGATCGAACAGTCGGTTGGTCTGCGGCTTCGCCGCAGGTGGATCCTCACGGTCGCTGCGCTCCCTCAGGATGACGAGAGGGGGGGTAGCCCCCCTCAGGATGACGGGAGGGGTGAATGGCTACCGGCTGGGTCCACCCTAGGCAGCAACCTGAACGATGCGGCTGCGGCGCACATCGTCTTTGTAGTTGGCCCGAATTTTGCGCAGCTCAGATTTCACTACCTTACGCCGGACGGCCTCATCGCCGATAATTTCCGCCAATCCCTTGATCTCTGCGGCGAGGGCTGCGAATTCTGCGCGCAGCTGGCTGCCTTCGAGGTTGGTTAGCTTGCGTAGTTGCATGTCGACGATAGCTTGGGCTTGGACTTCGTCAATCGTCAACAGTTCTTGCAAAGCCGTTTTGGCAGCAGGCACATCCGGAGACCGCTTGATGGTCGCAATGACCTCATCGATGGCATCCAACGCTTTGATCAGCGCACTGACAATGTGTTGTCGCGCTTGGGCCTTGCCGAGTCGAAACTGGGAGCGGCGCAGCACGACTTCCATGCGGTGGTCACAAAATGCCGACAAGATGTCGACCACGGTGCAAATTCTGGGCACTCCGTCAACAAGCGCCCGCATACCCACCGAAAAATTATCTTCGAGGCGGGTGAGCGTGTAGAGCTCGGCAAGAGTCGCCGCTGGATCCTGACCCCGCTTCACGATTACTTGCAGCTCCTGGCCGGTCTTGTCGGTAGCGTCAATGACGTCTGACACTCCTTGCAGTCGCCCCTTCTTCACGTATGCCACAATCGCTTCGGCAACGTCAGCAACGGAAACCGACGGAGGCAGGCTGCGGAAACTGAGCTTACTGGCCCCACGTGTGTGGGACTCTTGACTAACTCGGGCCCGCAGTTTAATGCGTCCCTGGCCACTCGAATAAGCAGCGACGATCCCGTTCGCCTCAGCCCCGGCATCGACTTGGGGCTTTGGCTTGCCACGCTTGGTTGTCTTCGAATCGCCAAACTCGGGAATGATGTCACAGCCTGTGGCAAAGTCGGGCCCGGGCAATTTGGCCATTATTTGCTTGATCGAAGCCTGCGGTTTATCCAGAATCAGCAAGACCGCATCGATCACCTCGAGCGGATTGTGCGGAGGGATGTTGGTTGCCATCCCCACTGCAATACCTGCCGCGCCGTTGACTAAGAGCTGGGGAAATGCTGCTGGCAGTACTGTCGGTTCTTTGCTTTCGCCGTCATAGTTGGGGACGAAGTCGACCGTGCCTTCTTCGATGTCGGCCAGCAGGGCCATTCCGGTCTCAGACATTCGGCACTCTGTGTAGCGCATCGCAGCCGGCGGAAAACTGGGCGAGCCAAAGTTGCCTTGGCCATCAATCAAGGGCACATATTGAGAGAAGGGTTGGGCCATGCGCACGAGAGCATCGTAGATAGCTTGATCACCGTGAGGGTGATATAGACCCATTACCTCACCCACCACCTTGGCACACTTGCGAAAAGGTCCGGGCGGCCGCACGCCACTAGTATGCATACCCCACAGAATCCGCCGCTGGACCGGTTTCAGACCGTCACGCACATCAGGTAACGCCCTAGCAACGATGACCGACATCGAGTACTCAAGATAGGAGTCTTCCATCTCGCGGGTAAGCTCACGGGTCTCGATGGCGAGGCTGCGATTGCTCGTATCGCCTCGAGTGCGCCCAGCCTTGACACGGGGCCTTTTCGGCGCCGGAGGCTCAACCAGCCCGGAGGGTTCAGCCAGGTCGGAAGGATCGGGTGAACCAGGCGACTCCTCGGCCTCATCCACAACATCAAATAGCGTGGCGTCACCGCCCTTGTTCTTGCCTTTGGACATGATTCACCGTCTCTTCCTTCTCCGAATGGGGGGCGAAATTTTTAGACATCCAGAAATCGGACATCGCCAGCATTTTGTAATATCCACTCTTTGCGAGGCTCGACCATGGAACCCATCAGTTTGGATACCACTTCGTCGGCGAGAGCGGCCTCCTCAACAGTGATTCTCACAATGCTGCGGGTCTCGGGATTCATGGTCGTTTCCCACAGTTGCTCAGCATTCATCTCGCCAAGACCCTTAAAGCGGCTCACCTTTGGTTGTGCCTTGCGCCTTCGTTGCATGGCGGCAAGCTCAGCGTCGCTGCCCACATAGATTCTCTCCTGCCCATAGCGCAGCTGGTAGAGGGGAGGCTGGGCCACATAAACGTGACCTTCTGTGACGACGGGGGTGAGGAATCGAAACAGGAACGTGAGCAGCAGGGTGCGGATGTGGCTTCCATCAACGTCGGCATCAGCCAGCAAGATGAGCTTGTCGTAACGCAATCTCGACAGATCGACATCGTGACCGATCCCACAACCCAAAGCTCCCGCAATGGCGGCAACTTCAGTGTTGTCGAGCGCCTTGTGGAGGCTAGTGCGTTCAACATTGAGGAGCTTGCCCCGCAAGGGCAATATCGCTTGGATGTTACGATCGCGGGCTGTCACTGCCGAACCACCAGCAGAATCGCCCTCGACAAGGAACAGCTCGCAATCCTGACGATCTGTCGCCTGGCAATCAACAAGCTTGCCTGGCAAACCAGCATCAGCCCCGTCGAGCACACCCTTGCGCCGGATTAGATCACGGGCCCGTTTGGCTGCCTTTCGGGCGTGGCTAGCATCACGGCACTTCTTGAGGATCGCCCTGGCATCCGGCGGATTAGCATCGAGCCACTCATTTAGACCGTCGGTTACAACCGAGCGGACAAACGTGCGCACTTCAGTGTTACCCAGGCGAGCCTTGGTCTGGCCTTCAAATTGGGGATGCGAAAGCCGCAGCGAGATTACGGCCGTGAGTCCCTCACGCAGATCGTCACCAGAAAAATTCTCGTCCGAGTCTTTGAGGATGCCAAGTTTGCGTGCCGCTCGGTTCAGGGCGCCCGTAAGGGCAATCCGGAACCCTTCCTCGTGAGTGCCACCCGATCGAGTATTGACCACGTTGACGAACGAGTGAACGGAGTCGTTGTAGGTTTCGTTCCACTGGGCTGCAATCTCGACTTGCATACGGCGACCCGGGTGATCTGGACTGGCCTCGGTATCTTCGGCGCCACTGAGCAAAACAATACGTTTGTGAATCGGCGCCCTGGACGCATTGAGGACACCGATAAAATCGACCAGACCCTTGCGAGAGTGATACGACTCTTGCCACACGGGGTCGACCCGTTCGTCCGTGAGCTCAATGGTGAGATCGGGGACAAGATACGCCGTCTCGGCGAAGCGCTTAGCGAGAGTCTTGCGATCAAAATCGAGCGTTTCAAAAATAATTGGGTCGGGGTGAAACCGAACTGTGGTCCCGGTCGTCTTGAGCGCAATACGCTTGCCCCGACGAATTGGCGCCTCCGGTTTGCCACCCGCCACAAAAGATTGCGTCCATACTCGGCCTTCACGTTTGACAGTCAAATCCATACGCTCTGAAAGGGCATTCACGACCGAAATGCCAACCCCATGCAACCCGCCAGAAACGTGGTAGCTACTGGCATTGAACTTGCCACCCGCATGCAGCTTGGTGAGGACAACTTCGAGGGTCGACATTTCAGTGTATTGGGGATGCTGACCAACAGGAATGCCCCGGCCATCATCGGTCACTTCAACACTGCCATCAGCCTTCAAGACAATCTGGATTTTGGTAGCTGCCCCAGCCAAAGCCTCATCAACCGAATTATCGACAATCTCATAAACCAGATGATGCAAGCCGTCAACACCAGTGGAGCCGATATACATGCCGGGACGCTGGCGCACAGCCTCGAGCCCCTCCAAAACACTAATGTTTTCTTCGCTATAGTCCGCTGGAACAGGAGTCGCCGGTGCCCGCCCAGACCCACGGGTCGCCGCGGCCCGGGTTCTAGCAGGCGTGTTGTTGCTGGTCGATGTGTCTTTTGAGGCCATAGGGACAAAGCCTACTGTTGAGAAATCCGTTCAGACTGTCTATTTGCGATGGTTTCGAGGCGCTCCCCCAAATATGTCCAGCTAGGCTTATTCCCTGTGTGGGCTAGGGGAATGAATGTGTGCTGGATGGTCATGGGACTGAACAATGGTGCGACGAAACCTGGCAAAGCGAACAAAGGCAACAATGCAACGCCTGTTTCAAGAGCGTCAGGCGCGCTCAAGCACGCGCCGATTCTTCCTCTTGGGTGTCAAGGATTCGGTCGGGGAACACTGGCATAGTGAACGGCGAACAATACGTGTCGGACTTGTCGCCCACGGGGTGTCAGCCATCACCGGACTAGCTGCCGGCCTGATGCTCGTCGCCCTGGCCGGTACAATCCAAAAGTTGCCAGGTTTACTTCTGCTGATTACGCCATCGATCGGCATGCGAGGCAATATTTTCGGCGCTATGGGTAGCAGGCTGGGGACCGCCATGGTGTTGGGAGACTTTCAATTCAGCATCCGTAAACCGGGCCCACTGCGAGACAATCTGATCGCGAGCGCCCCGCTGGTCGTCTTGACTGCGGCGTTTTTGGCTGTCAGCGCCTGGGTATTCGCTGGAATTTTCAATCTAGAAACGATGAGCCTGTGGGACCTGATGGTGATCTCCGGAAGCGGCGCGATCATCTCATCGGTCTTGGTTGCTGGCTTCACGATCGCCGTGGCCGCCGCTTCGGCTCGTTTCCGTTGGGACCTCGACTCGATCGCCGCCCCCCTTGTCACCCTTGCCGGTGACTTTGTGGGCGTACCGGCCATAGCCCTCAGCGTGCCTCTGGCCATGAGCGGATTCGTATCTGTCGGCACGGCGCTTGCTCTGTTGGCCCTGGGTATCGGCTCTGCCTACTGGGTGGTGGCAATCATCCGCGGGAGGGCCAGGCGCATTTTTGCCGAGAGTCTCCCGGTTCTGGCCCTCGTCGGCCTGCTCAGCTTGTGCGCGGGCGCTATTCTGCAAGAACAACAGCCCCTACTGCTGCAATATCAAGTCTTCCTGATGATCTTGCCATCGTTCCTGGAAGCGTGCGGTGGATTCGGCGGCATGTACACAAGTCGGCTATCAACAAAAATCCACCTGGGATTGGTCGAAGCTAAATTTTGGCCACAGCAAATGGCGCTCGTGGATGCAACCCTCATCTACTTGTTTGCCGTCATCATCTTTCCCCTTGTGGCGATCATCGCACTAATCGTCACTACTGCTCTGGGTGCGGGCGCGCCCTCGGTGCTAACCACGCTTGCCACGACTATCTCGGCCGGCCTTGTCGCAACCACACTTACGTTGATAGTGGGCTATTATGCCGCCCAAGCGACCGTCCGCTTCGGCCTCGACCCCGATAATCACAGCCTGCCCCTGGTGACATCCTCAATGGACCTCCTAGGCAGTTTGTGCCTAACCTCAGCAATCATCTTCTTCACTTGACCCCTGATCTCTGGGGAGGTCATTCCCAAGGCGACCATTTCCTGCTAGATATATGTGAGCAATTCTCCGCCAAAGCTATGGTCTTGGAGTGCGAGCACCAATCTGATTATTTCGACACCATTAGGGCACTGAATGCAAAAAGCAGCAACTCAATACGAAGGTGAAGTGGATACCACTACTGAACAGCAAGCCGATGAACTTTGGCTCGACTGGGGGTGCAATTCTTCACCGAACCTAGATGTGACGCGTGGCTCTGCGACGTCAATTGATCTCAGAGACGAACAATCAGACCAACAAGAAGGTTGGGCGCGCTCACAATCTCCTTGGCAACTCGATTGGGCCTCTGACGAGGGAGCCGGACTGGGTAGCGACCTCCAGACTAAGACGCTAGAGAGGGTCACAACACTGCCCCCACTGTTTCTAGATGAGTCGACACTTACAACGAGTGGGCCCCAGGAACTCAAGGTCCAAGAGCAAGTTGCAGAGACCGCCACTGTGCCGAGTGTTAGCGCTGCATCCGCGACCGCAGCACAAAAGCAAGCGACAAAGGCCCACATCGGCAGCCTGCTAATTCTCGTCGGTTGCATATTCCTTGTCCTGGCGCTGTTCCTCTTTGTGTCAGGCCGACGTCAACAGGCCAGCAACCTCACGCTCACACGCAGTATCCACAATGAGGCAGTGCAATTTGACGCCGCACAATCGGGACTTTCGCAGACTGGCGATGGCCTCACGGCCGCTAAGAACAAGCTTGCCGAGCTAAGCAAGCGCCAGGACGACCTCAATCGAGCAGCAAACGATGCAATTGGCACATTCAACGCTGCGGCCAATTCGTATGGCTCAGCCCACGACAAGGCGGTGTCAGACATCCAGACCAAGGGACAAGCCAGCCTCGATGCTCTGCAAGCTCAACTCAACCAGACCCCGAAACAGTCAACGACCCCAGCGACTGCTCCCACGAGATAAATGCCATGAGATCAACCCTTACCAAGCTAGATCGCCCAGTCGCCGTACTTTGTGCGTCAGTATTCTGCTTGGCCGCGTTCTTGGCAACGGCGTCAGGTTATAGATCGTACGCATCAGCCCAAACTCACGGCGAAAGGCTAACCCACATTCGGAATGTGACTACACAGCAACAGGACAGGCTGCGTTCGATTGTCAGACTGGCCGGCACGTCCGCCGTTCCATTTGTCACGATGGCCGCCAAAGCAGAGGAACAGGCGCAGTCCTTGCGACAAGACGTCCAGAGCTTCCTGGCATCTCTCACCAGCGCAAAGGATGCTCTCATCGCAGGAAACACCAAGGAGTACCAGGCGCTAATTACCCAAGCAAACACTGTCAAAGACGCAATTAATGCCAAGACGTCGGCTTATAACGCGTTGGTTTCACCGTTGCAAACAGGTATCTCGGCATCATTAACCGTAGCCAACATCAGCGACACTCTCGTCGCTACTTCGAAAGCGCCCGCGACCACGTCAACCACGAAACCGAAAAAGGATCAGTCTCAGGACACACCCAAAAAGTCCTCTTCAAATGACAGAGCCGCTCCTCGAACCGCCTCTGCCCTACCCGATACGGCCGCCCCACAAGCACAAGACCAGGCCCCGCCGCCCGAACCAGCTCCCGCTCCGGCCGTTCAACCCCCCTCGCAATAGCCCCGAGCGTGATCATGATAGGGTTGGACCAAGAGTCATACTGATGAGCTCTCGTCTCCCTCCATGACAATTACTTTCCAGACAGATAGTTTGGACTCGCCAGGATGGACGCAAAGTATGCGCTATTTGCACCCTCGAAAACAGCATCCACGGTTATTTTCGTTTAGGGCCTCGTGTGCAAATAGCGCAGGTGCCCTGGGGCAGCCATCGCGAGGATACAACTCTGTTACAGGCCGAGCGTACACCGTTGACAAGACAACACTTAGGTAAGTCTCGCTCTGAGTTGGGCTTCTTCGACCAGTTGCCTTGCGCTTCGGCCTGCCCGTTTGTGATCGTCGCTGCTTACTTGGTATGCGCTGTAGCCAGCTCTGGTTTTCATCCCCAACAAGACGGCGAGGGCGTTAGCGAGACTCTTACCATTTGGCTGCACCAGTTTCAGCAGAGCGATCGCGTTTTGGTGGTCATCGCCCTGCGCATGTTCGCCGACAGCTGCACAGCATATTGCATCCGCTGCAGCGATGCCTGCGTGTACACACAAGATCACATAGCTGTCTCCAACATCGCCCTGATCAACGGTGGATGCTCGGATGAGCTCAGCCGCTCCGAGGAACTGTTCAGCCTTCTCAAGCCGTCCTTGCATGATTGTTTGGTCACAGGGGCCGCCGTCTCGGATTCATTGAGATGATCTCCTCATCAATGCGTGCAAGGCTTCGGTTGAGCCACCGAGTCGAATACCGTCGGCGAGAGCATCGGAAACGACCCCTTCATTGCCGAGTCGGCCGGTTTCGTCCACGCCATATTCGAGAATGCGAGGATCATTGCCTGACCAATCATGTAGCTGCTCGGACAGATCATTGAGTTGATCCCGCCATTGAGGATCGTCGGCATCGCAATCTTTACGTCTCACCACGAGAACATCAATGTCGCTATCGCTGCCTCCCTCGCCACGAGCGACAGACCCGAAAAGCAACGCAACCACTGCAGGGGTCTTCCAACCATCAATCGCCGAGCGTGCGTGTCGCACTAGATCCGCGCCCAGGTCGGCTATCGCTTCAATGTGTGGTGCTGCCAGATGGTTTCGGTTCAAACGGTAAAGGTGTGCTGCGCCGACATCATCACGGAGCACAACGCCGGTGCCAGATAGGCGCTCGAGTACTTTTCGAACACCTTCTTCAGACCCATGACCGGCCAGACGATGCACTTGCCGTCCAGAAAGAGCTCTATCAGAGCGGGCAAGAACAGCCAACACAGCACCGTCGAGGGTTGGAGTAACAACGCTAAAAGGAGCCCGAAAATCCATATCCCAACTATAGTCGGCCTGTGCCCATGATAGTTGGGACTGCCTGTTTGAGACTGCACCATCGACGAACCTTTACCTCGACCAACGCTAAACCTAGGACCGGGGGCTCGGTTGATTACTCCGACCACTGATAGCGAGGTTCGCTAAGGAGAGTCTTCATCCGATTCGAAATATTCGGTCCAGCGGGCGGTGGCCTCGGCGGCGAACAACAGTTGGCAGGCATGACGGAGGGCGGGGGCGGATTCGAGCTCGTTCCGTGAATAGAGCAAGGCAAGTTTGGTGCGGCGGCGCAGGAAGTCATCGAGAGTGACAATCATCTCGGTATTGGCCATGTGGGCTGCTTCGGCCAGGATGTATCCACTACCGGGCAAGATCTCGTCACCCAACGAGGGGTCGGCCTCGACTAGCGCAAGCACGTGATAAGCGGCCAAGTCGTAGCGGCGCCAGAGGGCAACGGGGTCTTGATTCTTCGTCGTGGAAGCGAGTAGTCGTCGAGCCTGAGCCATGAACTGGGCCCGGTCCCGGCCGGACGACTCGCCATACCAGCGCACCTTGCCCGGCGTTACCGGCACGTCCAACGAGTTAACTTTGGCACACACCTCGGCACCAATATTGAGGGCATCCGACAACTTACCGCCGAAAATACTCAGATACGACCGCTCACGATCGACTTCGATCACATGTTTGCGTGACAACGAAGTCCAGCTTTTCACAGACCGTTTACCGGCCCCCCTATTGATGGCGAGAGGACGCACGCCAACACGTTCGGCGATAATGTCTTCTTTGCGAAGGGGTACAGCCAAATCCAGGCGTTGATTGACCTGGTCAAGAAGGAACTGGCGATCGCTATCTTGAACAGCCACTTCGGGACTGTCCACCCGAGTGTCAGTAGTCCCAATTACCGACACCCGACCCATCGGTAGCACGAAGAACAACCGCTGTTCATCATCAAAGAAGGCCAACACGTGATCGTGCTCAGAAATGCGAGGAACCGTGAGGTGAATACCCTTTGAGAGATAGAGCTCGTGCTGCGCGGTGACATCGAGCTGGTCATTGAAGCAGTCCACATACGGCCCTGTCGCATTGACCAGAACCTTCGCTGTGGCCGAATGCGAATCGCCGGTGATCTGGTCGACGAGTTGCACAGACCAGCGACCCCCATCGAAGGACGCATCGGCGACGTTCATGTAATTTACGGCCGCCGCCCCCGCCTCGGTGGCAGAGCGGACGAAGCTAAAAACAAATCGAGCATCGTTCTCGACCAAAAATGCGTCGGAATACTCTACCCCGCCCCGGACTCGCTCAGTGTCGACGAGAGCGTCCCGTTTGCGCACGCCGCCGGGACCGAAAAAGAGCGGCGCTCTGGTGGCCATATCGCCGATCAGCCAGTAGAGGGATGCACCTGCTCCGATAATGCCCGGCCCGTGAGGCGACCCCGAATCGACAACCGTGAGAAAGCGAATTTCCCGAATGTTCGTGGGATAAGCCCGCATCAACCGGTTGCGTGAGCGGCACAGATTGCGCACCAAAGAGAACTCGTAGTTCTCGAGATACTTGATGCCACCCCAGATCAGATTCGATGACTCTTGGCTGGTACCCCCTGCGAAATCGCCCCTGTCGACGAGAGCTACCTTCACCCCTCGAGCGGCCAGAGCGGCAGCGCTCACCGCCCCACTGTTGCCGCCACCAACAATCATCACACCAAATGATTGACCTGACAGCTTCTCAATCTGCGTGTCTCTTGACACATACTCTCCCGGAACAGTCATTGATATCTCGGACTGTCCAGATCTTACCGCTAAGCTGAAATGCATTCTGCTCGAGTAGCTCAGTTGGCTAGAGCGCTGCCCTTACAAGGCAGATGTCGGGGGTTCGAGTCCCTCCTCGAGCACCATTTCCCCTCCGTTATTGCGAGCGTAGCGAGCAATTCGAAACTGACCCACCGTATCAGTTGGTCTGCGGCTTCGCCGCAGGTGGATCCTCACGGTCGCCTAGCGGCTCCCTCAGGATGACGAACGGGGGGGGCTTCGCCCCTCCCGCTGCACTCACGACTTGCTCGGGGGCAGGCTCTGCTTCGCTACGCTCGCAATGAGTGAGGGGCGGCTGGGCCGCCCCTCACTGTACGACGGAACTAACCTGGCATTACGCCCAGTTGTTGCATCATTTGCATCTGGTCGTAGTAGCCCCAGCGCTCGGCCAACTTGTCGTGCTTGATGTGCACGTAGTCGATTCCGCCGACCGTAATTCGCTTGCCTGTGGGCGGAATACCGGCAAATTCGCCTTTGTGCGTACCAGATATGGTGATACGAGCCGTGGCTTTGTCTCCCTCAACACAGATGTCACTGGCCTCGATTTTGAAGTCAGGAAAAGCCTTTACCAACTCTTGGAACTCTGCCTTGATGTCAGCGAGGCCCTTGCCAGTGCGTCCTTGAAGAGGGGTGTGGTTGATGGCATCTTCGGGCATGAAGTCGCCGATCTTGTCCCACTGGCCGTCGCTTGCAGCGTCGTAAAAGTTTTTCAATAGCTGTTGGTGCTTGTGCTCAAACATTTAGTTCTCCTTAAGATTCGTTTTCGTACTGGCGCTAGTTAAAGCTACCTATTGGGTCACGCCGAGTTGCTGCATCATCGCTGCCACGTCAAAGTAGCCCCAGTGCTCGATTGCTTTGCCGTCACGGAAGCAGACCCAGCCAAGACTGCCAACGTCAATGCGTTTGCCCGTAGCAGGAATGCCAGCAAACTCGCCCTTGTGAGTGCCCGTCCAGCGGATCAGAGTGATGACATTCTCGCCGTGAGCAACTTCATCTTCGATAACAATTTGCATGTCCGGAAAGGCGGTGATGAAACCGTCAAAGCCGGCCTGTATAGCTTTGAGGCCTTTACTATCGAACCCTGGTGGGGGGGTATGATCGATGCAGTCATCGGCAACATAGTCGCCTAGACGTGATGTGTCTTTGTTGTTGAGGCAATCAATCATGGCCCTGTTGGCCTTTTTGTTGCGGTGCTCCATTGTTGTTCCTCCATTGAAGATGAGCAGTGCACAAGATGCATTTGCTCAGGAGAGGGGAGCATACCTGCCGCCTTGGCTCAAAGAGAAATCCGCCGGCGACCCGCAACCATTCACCCCTTCCGTCATCCTGAGGGAGCGCAGCGACCGTGAGGATCCACCTGCGGCGAAGCCGCAGAACAACCCGCATTTTCGATCCATTTTTGAATTGCTCGCTGCGCTCGCAAAAGATGTGAAGCCTGGATTGCGAGCCCTGCCAAAGCCCAGGGCTCGCAATGACAGTAGGTCTGGTAGCGCGAAACTGGCTAGGGGGATGCGAATGGCTACCCGAGATGGGCTCAACCCGCCGCCGAGTTGTCGAGGAGCTGCTTGACCAGGGAATTCGCCGTGTTGGGATTGGCCTTGCCGCGAGAGGCTTTCATGACTTGGCCGACAAGAAAACCTAGAATCTTGTCGTTGCCGGCTCTGAATTTCTCAACGGCATCAAGGTTGTTGTCAAGCACCTCACGAATCAGGCTTGTTATTTCATCCGTGTCGGAGACTTGAGCAAGACCTTGTTGGGTAACGATTTCTTGCGGCCCGGTGCCATGCTTCTCCGCCCTCAGCACATCAGCAACAACGTTGCGAGCCAGTTTCTTCGAGAGAGTGCCGACGCTGATCAGTTCTGTGAGCTCAACAAAACTGCCCACGGGCAAGTTCACATCGACAAAGTCTATTGCCGAGTCATTCATAAACGCTAAGACTTCTTGCGAGGCCCAGTTGAAGCTGGATCGAGCATCCGCTCCGGCAGCGATTTCGCTCTCAACCCAGTCGGCCATATCTTTCGTGTAGATCACAGACCCCGCCAGCTCAGCGGGGACGCCATATTCCTCAACGAAATACCTGACTCGAGCTGCCGGCAATTGCGCTGGCACGGTCTCGGCCACTTGGGCGATCCAAGCCTGATCAGGCTTAATCGGCACTAGATCGGGCTCAGGGAAATAGCGGTAGTCGAAGGCTTCTTCTTTGGACCGCAGAGTGTGCGTGCGGCCTTCATCCTCATTCCAATGGCGTGTCTCTTGGGCAATGGAGTCACCACTGGCCAAGACAGCCTTCTGCCGGCCAATCTCGTATTCGAGTGCTCGTTGCAGGCTTCGCAGCGAGTTCATGTTCTTGACTTCGACCTTCGTGCCAAGCTTGGAGTCGCCCTTGGGACGCAAAGAAACGTTGGCGTCGACCCGCAGTGAGCCTTCCTCCATTTTGACGTCCGAAATTTCTAGCATCTCCAAGATCGCCCGCAGCTCGGCAACATACGACCGGGCCTGGTCGGGATTACGAATGTCAGGTTTCGAAACAATCTCTAGCAGTGGCACACCAGAACGGTTGTAGTCGACGAGGGTGTAAGTCGCTCCGTGGATACGGCCGCCGCCACCACCAACGTGACGTGACTTGCCGGTGTCCTCTTCAAGGTGGGCTCGCTCCAGCTGCACGGTAAAGGTCTCACCTTGGGAATCAAGCGCCTCGATCGTGCCGCCCCGACAAATTGGCTCATCATACTGGCTGATCTGGAAGTCTTTGGGCATGTCAGGATAGAAATAGTTCTTGCGATGGAAGATGGCACGGCCAATCTCGGACCCAACAGCGAGACCAAAGCGCATCGCCAATTCAACGGCCTGCTTGTTGATGACGGGTAAGGAACCAGGCAGTCCCAAACAGACCGGGCAAGTACGAGTATTGGGCTCGCCGCCAAACTCATTACGACAACTACAAAACATGCCCGACTCAGTCTTGAGCTCGGCGTGAACTTCAAGCCCAATTACTGGCTCAAACTCGATTGTCTTTTCACTGGGCACCATTCACGTCCTCCGTCATCCTGAGCCCTGGCGCCAGCCAGGGCGTGGGGATCCATCTGTGGCGAAGCCGCAGGTCCACCCTAAGATTCGATCCATTTTGAATTGCTCGCTGCGCTCCCAACACAGTAAAGTCTGGATTGCTTCGTTCCTCGCAATGACGATCGTGGTTACAACCCTTGGAACTAATCATGCAATCCTCTCACCCACTGCGGCCTCAACCCCTGCTGCGGCCCTGAACATCAGTGCCTCACCCAGAGCGGGTGCCAACACTTGGAATCCGATCGGCAACCCTTGTGGGTCTTCGCCACAACGAAGGGAAATAGCCGGATGGCCCGCCAGGTTGCTGGGGATTGTACAAAAGTCTGACATGTACATCGTGAGCGGATCATCCATGCGTTCGCCCAGCTTGAACGCCACAGTCGGCGACGTCGGAGAACACAGTACGTCTGCTTGGCTGTAAGCCTTGGCCAGATCGTTAATTACCAGGGTGCGGACCCGTTGCGCCTGTGCATAGTAAGCGTCGAAATAGCCAGCGGAGAGAGCGTAAGTGCCCAGCATGATGCGCCGTTTCACTTCGGCGCCAAAGCCTGCCTCACGGGTGGCCCGGTTCATCGTCTCGACATCAGCCCCCGGATCCACTCGCAATCCGTAGCGCACCCCATCGAAGCGGGCCAAGTTCGACGACGCTTCCGCTGGCGCAATCAGATAGTAAGCGCTCAACGCGTGCTCGACCGAGGGCAGCGACACTTCCACAATCTCCACGCCGAGCGCGTCGAGCTTGTCAAGTGTGCGGCGGAATGAGGCCAGCACCTCGGGTTCGAAACCCTCGCCGTCAGAAAATTCCTTGATAACACCAAATTTGAGTCCGGCTAGACCGTCGGTGAGACTCGCCATGACGTCATCGCCCGAGTCGGGAATACTAGTTGCGTCGCGGGGGTCGCTGCCTGCCATGGCTTGATATACGAGGGCAGCATCATGCACGTTGTTGGTCAACGGACCGATCTGGTCTAGAGAACTGGCAAAGGCCACGAGCCCGTAGCGACTGACTCGACCGTACGTCGGTTTCATCCCCACAGTGCCAGTCAGGGACGCAGGCTGACGGATTGATCCTCCCGTGTCGCTGCCGAGTCCCACCGGCACAAGTCCGGCAGCCACCGCCGCCGCGCTCCCGCCTGAAGATCCACCGGGAACTCGGGTCAAGTCATGCGGATTATGTGTCGGCCCGAAAGCCGAGTTCTCGGTACTTGAGCCCATCGCGAACTCATCGAGGTTGGTTTTGCCAACTACAACAGCGCCGGCCGAAATTAAGCGCTCAACAGCCGTTGCTGTATATGGAGGCTGCCACTTACCAAGAATGTCAGACGCGCACGTCGTCGGAATCCCCTCGATGCACATGTTGTCTTTGATGGCCACGGGCACACCGGCGAGAGGGCCCGGATCGCCACCGGCCGCCACTGTGGCATCGACTGCCGCAGCTTGAGCCAGGGCCAGTTCGGTAGTGACCTCCAAGAAGGCACCAATTTGGTCGTCCTTCTTGCCGATCTCCGCCAAATATTTTTGGCACACGTCAGAGGCACTTGTCTGACCAGAGCGCACTGACTGTGCTATCACATGAGCAGGATCGGAGAATTTCGCTAATTTTGCCATTGCATACTCTCTCTGGGCGCTAGGGGCGAAAGTGGCTTGACCAATAGTCTGGAGGGGTCCATTACGAGGATTGGGAGTCTGAGTCGACTACTCCAGGATACGAGGCACCTTGAAGCAGTTGTCTTCTTGGGCGGGCGCTTGGGCCAGCACAACATCGCGAGCTAGAGACTCTCTAACAACGTCCTCACGCAACACATTGGCAAGCGCAATTGGGTGTGCTGTGGGCTCCACACCGCTTGTATCAGCGGTTTCGATCTTGTCAGCATGGTCCAAAATATCTGACAGCTGGTGCGCGAACATCTCGACCTCAGCCTCGTTCAGCTCAAGGCGAGCCAATCGGGCAACATGGATCACATCGTCTCTCGTAATAGTCATATTGCGTCCAAAGCTATGTGCAGATATACCGCTTTTGGCCGAGCTTCTCAATTATTCTCGTTTGACTGCGAGCTACGCTCGCAAATATTTAAAGTCTGGATTGCCACGCCCTGTCAAAGCCCAGGGCTCGCAATGACGGAGGGTAAACAGTCGCCATAGCGCTACCGTCATTGCGAGCGGAGCGAAGCAATCCAGGCATTACTGTTTTTGCGAGCGGAGCGAAGCAATCCAGGCATTACTGTTTTTGCGAGCGGAGCGAGCAAGTCGGAACGATCAAGTCCTGGAGGACCGCTGGACACTCAAGTCGCACAAACCAATGGACCAAACAACAGCAAGGTTGCCCCAGCCCCTCGGCCGAGCCTTCAAAAATCGCAACCCCTCGCTGCACACGGCATTCCACTCAAGCCACGCAAGCCACCTGCCGGAAAGAAGCGCTCCAGAAATGTTTTACTTGGGATTTTGGGAGGGGTACTTGCAGTTGGTCTAATCGCCATTGTCGTTGTCGCCGCATATAGCGGGTCACGCCCGGACCCGAACAAGGCAACCGAATCTAACAACAAGTTGTTTTCTGCCAAGGCGAAACAATATATCCCCAAAGAGGTTGATGGCGTCCTGGTCACGAACTCTGAGAGCGCCGCACAAGAACTCAAGGCTATCGTTGTCGCCAATTCGCACTTTAGCCCTTCAGATGTTTACGTCACTGCGGGAGTAGTTGGCGACGCCACAGGTGCACCCGAAACCACTGTGGCAGCGATCAAAATCAAAAGACGTGATCAGACCTTCACCGAATCAATCAAGGACATTTATTTTGCCAACCAGTCCGGAAAGCACCCATCGGAGCTGATGATTTTGGACTCCCCGGCCTTCATTTACAAGGGTCACGACCTGACAGACCGTGAAGGCCTAGTCGGACTAGCCTTCCCTCGTGATGATCTAGCCGTTGTGGCTTTCAAGTCCAGCACAAAGACCAAAGATGCACGGGCTGTCCTCAAAGCAGCGTTAGTAGGGGGTCACATTTGAAACGCAGCGCCAGCCGGGTGACGCTTCTGGCAGTGGCAGCGCTGCTCACCCTAGCGCTCGTATCTTCTGGCTGCTCGAAGGCCCAGTATTCTGACAGCGCCGCTCAATATATTCCCAAGAAGGTTGGGGACGAAAAGGTCGACATCTCAAATCAGCTGGCGCTGAGTTTTAAGCAGGAACTCGAGAGAGAGGGAAGCACCGACGTGGCTGTGGCGGCGGTTGGCAAGGGCCCGGGCAACTCGGATTCGGCCCTGCCATCAGCACTCCTCGCCGCAGCCAAAATTCCGCCCAACAAGCCGCCGCCTCGGCTTCCCGGAGAATTGGGCGGCGGCAACCAGAAAGGCCAAGAAACTGTTGATGGCGTCAAAGTCGATCTAGTCGAGGGCAAAAACAAGTCTCAACCAGCCATTGGCTACGCTCGGCCCAAACCCGACATCCTGCTCGTCGCCTTCAGCACAGCCGATGGAAAAAAAGGTGTGCTAGATGCCATGCACGCGATGCTCTCAGCTGGCAGAATCTAAAGCATGGTTCCAAACAGCTTGGGCGACTTCAATGGACGCCAAGGTCGCTCTGCATCGTACTTGCGCCTATTGCTGCTGCTCCTATTAACGGCTTCATTCTTCGACGGCTATGACGGTGGAATATTAGACACCGTCCCAACCGCGATTCAAGATACCTTTCAACTCACAGTCTCCGGCCTGGCCATAATGCGCTTCTTCATCAAGTCGGGCGCTGTAGTGGCGTTCTTCGTGGCTCAATCTGCCGATCGATTTGGCCGCCGCCCAATCTTGCTCTGGTCCGTTGTCGGCTACACAATCGCGACCGGCGCCACGGCCTTCGCCCCCAACGTTGTCACGTTTACGATTTTCCAATTCATCGCCCAGATCTTCCTCGCCGCCGAATATGCAGTCGCTGTCACCATCATCGTCGAAGAATTTTCGACCGAGCGGCGCGGTCGAGCATTGGGTACTTTCGCCCTGGTTTTCTCGGCAGGAGTGGTCTTGGTGCCAATTCTCGCCTTGACCCCTCTCAACGACACTCGCATGGAGTGGCGAGCCTTGTACTTGGTCGGGCTCGTCCCACTCGCCCTCACTGCCCTCTTGCGCCGCCGCATTAAAGAAACAAGTCTCTTCCAAGCTCAAACTGCCCGCAAAGTTGCTTATGCCGAGGCTGCGGCAACCGGCAATTTGGCCCCCGGCGAGCATGCTCCTGCCGCCCACCACTTCTGGACGCCATGGCGCAAACAGTATCGCTACTACATGATCGTTCTGGCGCTCGTCACATTCTTCCGCTCCATGCCCGTCTATGGTGGAGTGGCCTGGTGGGTGTGGTTCGCGCAACGCGAGGTTGGCCTGCGCGAGTCCACCGTGCTCCTGTTCCTAATCGTTGCCTTTGGACTGGGCATTACCGGCTATTCTGCTTGCGGTCATCTTATGGATCGCTATGGCCGCAAGCCCGTCTCAATTGCCTTCGGACTGCTGGCGTGGGTGTCGGCTACGATCCTATTTCAGGTACACAACGTTGTCGTTCAAGCACTCTTCGTCGCCTTAACTGTATTTTTTGGCCTCGGCATCACCCCAGCGCTCAACGCCTTCTACACAGAACTATTTCCAACAGAAATCCGAGCAACCGCCGCCGCCTGGGCCCGCAATGCCTTCGAAATTCCCGGTGTTTTGTTTGGGCCACTCATCATCGGACTGCTCGGCGATCACGGCTCCGGCGCTATCGGCTCAGTCGGCAACGCCACCATAATCTTTGGTGCCTGTCTGCCCGTAATGTCGTTTCTAATTTGGCGCTACCTGCCCGAAACTAAGGGGCGTGACCTTGCAGCACTCGACGCAAGAATGGCCCTTGGCTAAGGCAGACCCATGGAGTCAGTCGTGACAATTCATAACAACCAAGCTCGCCACACGAAGCCCATGCTCAATGACGATAGCGCCGGACGACGGATAGGCCGAGGTCTCGCAGCGGGACTCCTAGTCATGTTGACCCTATTGCTGGCCGGATGCGGCGCTAACCGCCCGGAAGGCACGGCTGAGCGCTTCCTCGAAACAGTCGCTCGTGGAGTCGATTTTCCCTTGATTAATCAACTTGGTTCGCTCCAGACCGCAGCCACCGTCGTTGGAGTCCCACTGCACCGAACCGAAAAGAACCAGCATTACATTTCCGACATCGAGGTCGCTCCCGCCAAAATTTCCGGCAATGAAGCCGAAATGCCGATCCGATTCTTACGCAAGGATGGCAAAACCGAAATCGAGATGCTCCTGCACGCTCAACTCATCAACAACAAATGGCACATCACCGGAATCAGTCCACCGACACAGAATGTGCGCTTTGCCAGCGAGGGCGGGGCCAACTTCGGTCAACCAGCCGGCCAAGCATTTCTGCTGGCCGGCCTAGTCATCGTCGTTTCTCTCGGGCTGTCTATCGTTCTGATTCGTTGGATAGGGGGCCCAAGACCGGCGGACATCTAGCCGGTAAGCTTGGCGGACTGGGCCGAGATCTCGTCAACCGTGAGACGAGTCTTGCCGCCGCTGATGCGGTGCACTTCGTCGAGTTGCCACGGAATGACCCGAATGATCTCGTCGGACCAAACAAAGTAGACCTCACCGTTGATTGTGCACTCGCCGGTTCCAAGGTAAGCCACAAATGGAGAAACGTTGGCGGGATCCCACACGTCAAACTCGCCCTCGGGCACTGGAGCGTTCACAACGTCGCCCAAGCCGGGGGTGGATTGTGTTAGGCGGGTACGAGCCCTAGGCACAATCGCATTGCAGCGTACGCCATAACGGTTCAGCTCTTTCGAGCAGATCTGCGAGAAAGTGGCGATGGCTGATTTAGCGGCCGCATAGTTGGTCTGGCCCGGGTTAGCGAAAAGGCCCGATTCCGAGCTCGTATTGATCACGGAAGCGTTCGGTTGACGACCCGCTTTTGATTCGGTCCGCCAGTAGTTGGCGGCATGCTTGGTCACACAAAAGTGGCCCCGCAAGTGGACTTTCACGACGCTGTCCCACTCGTCATCGCTCATATTGACGAGGAACCGATCCCGCAAGATTCCAGCATTGTTGACAACCACGTCGAGGCCGCCGAACGTGTCGACTGTCTGGGCGATGAGCCGTTGAGCCCCAGCGGAGTCCGACACATCGTCACCGTTGACAATGGCTTCGCCGCCCAGATCCTTAATCATTTGAACGGTCTCTTGAGCGGGCGATATGTCGCCGCTTCCGCCGCTCATGTCTCCACCTAGGTCGTTGACGACGACCTTTGCGCCCTCTTTGGCAAACAAGAGAGCATGTTCCCTGCCGATGCCACGCCCGGCCCCGGTAATTAGTGCGATACGTCCATCCAGAGAGCCCACAGCTACCCCTTCCTATTTCGAGATTCGATTTCGAAGTGTAACCTCTCACAATCGAGGCTGGCAAGACATATTCCAGGTACACCAATAGCACCAACCATCCCCAAGACCGGAGCGCCGCTGCGAAGCCCTTTTCCGTCATTGCGAGGAGCCAGCTCTGGGGCGACCGGAGCAACCTAGTCCGTAAGTCACTTTTCCGTAGACGCAGGTCACGGACTAGGTTGCTCCGCTGCGCTCGCAATGACGGAGGAGCGACGCTAATGGTTCAATACGAATAGCCTTCTGAGACTCGTATCATTGAGCAATGCTGACTACATCTGCCCCCACGGCCAAGAGTCCGAATACCGCAGACCCTGCGCGCCGCCACCATAAGGATCGATCGTGGATTCTCACTGGAGTCGTGACTTCCGTTGTCGCTGTGGCTGTTCTCGGACTCTTCTTCGGAATTCAAGCCTTGAGCGCCCAGTTCGACAACTCAGTTCAGCGCCCGAGCGAAATCGAGCGAGTCCTGCCGCCGCCCGGCAGCGCCATTCTGCGCCAAGATAGTGTGGGACTAGCCCTTACCCCCACGTGGTATTGCAATCTGAGAATTGATGGGGTCAGGGTGCCGGAGGCCCAACTTTCTGGGGCCAAGCCACTTGGGGAATGCCTGTTCCGCCCAGGCGAAAACAGGATCATCGAAGAGTTCAGGCCGGGCCCGCATCAGGTCAGTGCAGAGATCTTTCCGTTGACAGATCCACAATCAATTCGCCACTTCAATTGGACTTTCGCAGTAACCTAGGTTTATTGTTAACATCGGCTGGGCTTAGGCTCGGTCTGTTCACAGGTCAAGGCCGCTATTGCTAAGACTCCTCACGTCTATGCACTTCACGGTGCATAGTGCCTAGGGTGAATATCTATTAGCATAGTCGGTTAAACTTTTACGTGATTTTTCCTGCCTTTGGGGAATCCTTTATAGTAAATCTGCGTTCTACTTGTGTAAGAGCAACCGGGGACATCCCCGGTCACACCCCGAAGGGCATCGCTTTAGCCCCCGGGTTTTACACACCAGAAAGTGTTTGAGGTGATCACACGCGTGTGGTGCAGCATTCCTCAGCTTTTTCTACGCCCATATTGGGGAGGCCAATACAGCAATGCAAAGTACAGTACCTACCACAGACCTCGTTGGAGCTTATCTTCGTGATATTTCACGCTACGAGCTTCTCGACAAAGATCGCGAGATCGCTCTATCAAAGGTGATCGAGGCAGGAAGCGAAGCGGCCCTCCGGCTCGAACAAGAACCAGACCTCTCCGCCAAGGACAAGGCTGAGTGTGAGGCTCTCACTGAAGCGGCCGACGGAGCCCGAGCACAGTTCGTGAATTCCAACCTCCGCCTCGTCGTCAGTATCGCCAAGAAGATTGGTGGTAGCCACGAGCTCCTTGACCTCATCCAAGAAGGCAACCTAGGCCTCATCCACGCGGTCGAAAAATTCGAATGGCGCAAAGGTTACAAGTTTTCTACGTACGCCACCTGGTGGATCCGCCAAGCAATGAGCCGTGGTATGGCCAACGGATCCCGCACGATCCGTCTGCCAGTACATGTTGGCGACCGGGTCACCAAGGTTCTCCGTGCCGCCAACGACATCGAAAGTAGGACCGGCCGTGAAGCAACTCACGGTGAAATTTCTGACATGACTGGGCTGTCAACCAAAGAGGTCGAGAACTCACTGTCGATTCCGGTGAGCATGGTTTCTTTGAACAAGCCTGTTGGTGACAGCGAAAGCTCCGAACTGGGTGACTTCTTGGCAACCGAGAGCGGTGACCCAACCTACGAAGAGGCCGCCGACCCGATGCTCGTCGACACGATTGCCACCGCAATCAATCGCCTCCCGGCTGTCGAAGCTGAAGTTCTCCGGATGCGTTTCGGCCTCACCGGTGCACCACCCATGACCCGTCGTGAAATCGGCGAGAACTTGGGTCGTTCCGCCAGCGAGATCACCCGAATCGAAGCCGCTGCCCTCCGCAAGCTACGCCGAGTCGACCTCGCCGCACTACTCGCTGCGGCATAATCAGTCACGTTCGAAATCAAAATCGAAAACAAAGGCGGCCCTCACCCGGGTCGCCTTTGTTTTGGCTATAGTGGAACCATCCCACATGCAATTTGCTTGTGTCCCATGCGCGTCACATACGAGACACGCAACGTATATGCTTAGGACATGACTAAGTCAATCCAGATCCGAAACGTGCCCGAAGACCTACACAAGACCCTCAAGGCCAGAGCTGCTGCTGCTGGCCAATCCCTATCCGACTACCTACTGACCGAGGTCAAGCAAGTCGGCAACCGGCCCCCCATTGCTGATGTGCTAGCCCGCGCCGCAGCCCGCGGTGGCGGAGTCAATAAGGAAGCTGCCCTCGAAGTAGTCCGCTATCTTCGCCGCTCAGATGATGTTGCCCAATGATCATCATTGATGCTTCCGCTCTTGTCGGCACATTGGTATATACAGAGGACTACCCCGCACTCGTGGCAAGGGTCGCGCATGGCAGTAATTGGCACGCTCCCCAGTTACTTGACCTCGAATTCCTATCTTCCATGCGTAGCCTCATCGCTCGTCAAGAGATAAGTGCGTCCCGCGCAGCAAAGGCTTTAATCGACTTCGACGAAATGGGTATCAGGCTCTATCCTCACACTTTGCTGCTAGAAAAGGTCTGGGTGCTGCGACACAATTTCACACCATACGACGCTGCGTATATTGCCCTCAGCGAAATCTTCGATGTACCGCTAATTACTCTCGACAGGGCACTTGAGTCGGACGTTCACTCCGCTCAAGTTGAAGTCTTCTAGAGTCACCCGCGTGGCGGAGGCGCCGATGATGGAACCGGGCAACAAGCAGCGGAGGTTTCCGGCTAACGCCTGCCTAAGCCCTCGAGGATCCAAAACGTAGTTCGGCCCGGTCTTTTAAATGCCGGGCCAATCTACATTTTGGAGTACCACCGGTGTGGGCCGGTTAGATTTATCACTATGCAAGCAGACATCTCGGGGAAGACAGCTTTGGTGACTGGGGCATCACGCCGCATAGGCCGCGAGATTGCCTTGGCGCTGGCGGCCGTTGGGGTAAACGTCGCCGTTCACTACAACACCAATGAGGCCGGTGCCGCGCACACCGTCGAGGATGTGACCGCCCTGGGCGTGTCGGCGCTGTCGTTCCAGGCCAATTTGATCGCGTTCGACGAGTGCGATCGACTCGTGAGGGAGGTCGAGGAAGGCCTGGGCTCCGTCGACATTTTGGTCAACAATGCCTCACTTTTTGATTCCAGTAGGCTCGATGGCCTTGCCGGCGACCCAGCTGAATTCCAAAATCAACTAGACCAGATGGTTGGGATTCACATGCGAGCGCCACTGCGGCTAGGGGCAGTCTTGGGCCAACGAATGAAAGCCCGAGGTTGGGGCAGGATAATCAACATCACAGACAGGCTCACAGTCAACGCCCAGGCCCATCCGAATCGAGCCATGTACGTGGCCACAAAATATGGGCTGCACGGGGTTTCTCAAGCGCTGGCGGGCGAGCTGGCTCCTGAGGTAACCGTGAACTGTGTTGCCCCCGGCTTCACTCTAGCGCCCCCTGGCCTCTCCGATGAACAGATCGAAAAGATCGTTGACCGGATGCCACTCAAGCACAGCATCGACCCGAAAGAGATCGCTTCCGATGTTGTCCACCTCGTCAAATCCACCGGGAAAACCGGATCCACCATCCTGACCGACGGCGGCGTCAGTCGCCTCTTGCGCTGGTAACTCTGGGAGTTGCGAGAGCGCAAGCCGGGATAACCGAGTCGACGAATCATCGTCGCTACTATAATTTGCCAAAGCGCAGCGCTGAGAGCGCCGCTCCGAATGATGGCGTCTCCCGACCAATAGGCCTTGATGAGCCTGGTCAACCGACAAGATTGAAGACCCTTGAAACATCAAATTAGCCTCTTCGACGAGTATCCCCTCATTCTGACGGGTGATAACAACGACTCATACTTTAACCTCTTTCCCGATGGGGCTGTTGTTACCGATCGAGTCCTGCGTTGTTTGCGAAGCATCGTTGCCAGCGATGCTATTTGCCTCGATGTTGGGGCAAATATCGGCGTCTATTCGATGGCGCTGGCCCGCTTGGCCCCCGACGGCAAAATCTATGCGTTCGAGCCTAGCACCGAGGCCTTTGGGCATCTGAACCGCAACTTGGCCGAGAACGACATAAATAACGTCGAAGCCTTCAACTGCGCAATTGGCGACAAGTCAGGAACGGTTGGCTACCACTTCATCCCCGAATTTAGTGCATGGAGCCGCACCGTCGATTCAGGTTCCGAGACGAACACCTCTCTCCTTGCACCTGACGCTGTTTCAACAGACGTAGCGTGCACAACAATCGATGAGTTTGTCGCCGAAAATGCAATCGAACGACTCGACGTAATCAAGATTGACGTCGAGGGTGACGAACTGAAGGTTCTCGAAGGCGCCAAGAAGACCTTAGAGAGCCTGCGGCCGATGGTTGTTCTCGAATTCAACTGCGTAACTCTCGCCATCATCAAAGGTCTTTCTCTGCCGGTCGCCATCAAGGAGATTCGAGGCCTGTTCGATCACGTTCACTTGATCCACGAAGAGGGTATGCTGCCGATCGAGAACGAGATTGATGCCCAAGAGTTCCTCACGAACTGTATGGCCTTCGGCGGTGCTTACGATGACCTCTTGTGCACGTTCAAGGGCTCAAAGTACCAGCCGGAATCGAGTCATCTGGGTCTCACATTTTCAGAGGCACAAACGCAACGGCGCGAAGAAGCTCACAGTGCAGTCCTCCGGCATGACGCTGAGCGGGAGGCTCTCATCGCATCGGTCACCCAAGAACGGGACCAGCTCAAAGCTGAACTCGAGGCCACCCATGCAACGGTCTCTTGGCGAGTAACAAAGCCGTTGCGAACAATCAGAGCGGCGCAACGCTAATTCAATCAAAACTGGTCCACATGACTTTGACGCCGCTGGGTCGGTCCCTACAGTGAATAGGAGAGCAGCCAAACATGCAAGTCAATACGATCATCGACCTCATCGGCAACACTCCCCTTGTGGCGATCGATCACTTGTCGCCAAGTCCCAAAGTTAAGATCTTTGCGAAACTTGAGGGCCAGAATCCGACGGGGTCGGTGAAGGACCGGGTGGCGTGGTCGATGGTGCAGGCCGCCGAGGGTGACGGCACATTGCGACCCGGCGAGGAGGCCACCCTTCTGGAGCCAAGTTCAGGCAATACCGGAATTTCACTGGCCTGGATTGCCCGCCAGCGCGGCTACAAAGTCAAAGTTGTCTTGCCCGGGAACGTTTCGAATGAGCGGCGCCAAGTGCTGGCCGCTCTGGGAGCTGAACTGGTACCATCACCGGCTGCCGAAGGGTCGAACGGAGCTGTTCGTCTGGCGCAAAGGCTGAGCGCTGACGACCCCGATCTCGTCTTCTTGAATCAATATGCAAACCCTGCCAACGTCGCCGCCCATTATGAGACTACCGGTCCCGAAATTTGGCGGGACTGCCCCGAGATCACGGCATTCGTGGCCGGATTGGGCACCGGCGGCACCCTCACCGGCGCCGGCCAATTTCTCAAGGAGCAAAACCCCGACATTGCTGTTGTGGCTGCTGAGCCGCCCGCCGGCGAGACTGTGCAGGGTCTGCGCAGCCTCGACGATGGTTACATTCCGCCGATCTTCGATCCCGACGTGCTGGACCGAAAGACGATCATACGAGCGGGCCCATCGGTGACTTTCAGCCGTCGCTTGCTGCATGAATGCGGAATTTTTGCTGGACCATCTGCCGGCGCCGCCGTCGCCGCCGCGCTAAACTACGCAAAGCGACTCGAGTCGGGCACGATTGTTGTCCTACTCGCCGACGGCGGATGGAAGTATCTATCGACAGGCCTATGGACCGATGACCTTACAAGCGCGCAAACGAACCTCAGTAACACGCTCTATTTCTAGGGCTGCTTTCATCGGCCGGCCCCACCTAACGATGGCCTTCGAAGGGGTGAGACGCCTTGGATAGGCGAGCGATCGGCATGTTTGACTCAGGTGTGGGCGGCCTCACGGTGGCGCGAGCTGTCATTGACCTTCTTCCCGCAGAAGACCTGATCTATCTGGGCGATACTGCCCGGGGTCCATATGGCCCTCGTGAACCCGAAGAAGTATTGCGATTCGCATTTCAGATCGTGGAATGGCTGCTCACCAAAGACGTGAAAATGATCGTAATTGCTTGCAATACCGCCGCCTCTGTCATGCTCGAGCTGGCCCGGGAGAAATTCCCGATTCCGATAGTTGGGGTAATTGAGCCGGCACTTCGGTCCGCTCTCGATGTGACGGAATCCTTTCGACTGGGCATGATCGGCACCGTAGGCACCGTTCAGTCGAGATCTTACGAAAGAGCTCTCAACCAACTCCGACCCAACACTCCACTAATCACGGCGGCGTGTCCACGTTTCGTTGAGTTCGTTGAGCGGGGCGAAATCCATGGGGACGACGTCGACAAGGTGGCCTTCGAATACTTGGAGCCACTGAGGCGCTCTGGCGTCGATACGCTGGTCCTGGGCTGCACACACTACCCGCTGCTAGCCCGAGTAATCTCAGACGCTGTTGGGCGCGAAGTGGTTCTCATCTCCTCCGCGGACGAAACGGCCTTCGATGTCGCCGATATTCTGAGCCGCACAGGTACAGGGCGCAAGGGCGGCACGGTCGGCGAACATCGATTTGTGTGCACGGGAGACCCAGAAACGTTTCAAATATTGGGCGAACGATTTCTCGGCCCTGAAGTTCGCTCGGTAGAAAGGGTCTCGCTTGACCGCTAGGCTTACACACCTCCGCGTCGAAGAATCCGACGTTAGGATCATGGTTGCCAAGAAAGGACTAGCGCTTTGCTTCTGACTATTTTGGGATCTTCGGGAACCTACCCCACGGCTGCCAACCCCAGTAGCGGCCATCTATTGCAGACATCCGATACCAATATTTGGTTCGATTGCGGATCCGGAACCTTTGCCGCCTTGCAAGCCGCTCTGGCCAATCATTTTCGACCGGATTCCGACGATCCGCTAACTTTCGCCGACCTCGACGCTCTGATCATTACCCATCTTCATTCAGATCACTTCCTCGACGTCTACCCCCTCTATTACGCTCTGCGTTTCGGCAGCGCGAGACCGGCGTCTGGCCGCTTCCGTGTCTTATGTCCGCCCGGGACTCCCGATTTTCTCGCTCAACTCTTCGACAAAGAAGACACCACCAAGCTTCACGAGGTGTTCGAGTTCGACGTCATGTCGCCTGATTCAGAAGCCTCCGTCGGCGGCGTGAGCGTTCAATTCATGCTCATGGATCACCCCGTCGACACCTTCGGTCTCCGCATGACCTCACCCAGCGGTGTTGTAACCTACTCATCAGACACCGGACCGAAAGCCGACCTGGCGAAATTTGCCCAAGATAGTGATCTCCTGTTGTGTGAGGCAACATATCAGGACGATACGCAAGGACCGCCCTTGCATCTCACCGCATCTCAGGCCGGACAGATCGCCACCGAAGCCAACGTTGGCCGGCTAATGCTCACCCACATCTGGCCGGAGCTTGACCTGGCAGTTTCGAAACTTGAAGCCCAACAATTTGCTGGATCAATCCCCGTCGAGATTGCCTACGCTGGTGGATGTTTCGATATCGCCCGCGGCAAGTGGGTCACCGAACGGGGATAGATCCCCTGGCCAGGCACTGCCAATCCACTTACGACATTGAGGTTCAACAATGCAGATCAAGTTGCGTCCGGATGGTCGAGGCGCTGATGAACTTCGGCCCGTCACGATCACTCGCAAATATACGAATGCAGCTCCGGGCTCGGTCCTCGTCGAATTTGGCAACACCGTCGTCCTATGTACGGCGTCCATCGAAGAGCGCCTCCCACCCTGGTTGAGAGACAGCCGCCAAGGTTGGGTAACGGCTGAATATTCCATGCTGCCAGGCTCAACGATCACTCGTTCACGCCGAGAGCGCCAGGGCGCCGGCGGCCGCACCAAAGAAATCGAGCGTCTCATCGGGCGATCGCTGCGAGCGGTTGTCGATCTCAAAATGCTCGGTGAGCGCCAGATCACGCTCGATTGCGATGTGCTCCAGGCAGATGGTGGCACACGCACAGCGGCCATCACGGGCGGTTATGTGGCCTTGCAAGACGCCTGCTCCTCTCTGGTGAAAGAGAAGAAGGTCAACGAAAACCCGATCTCGAGCGCTTGTGCGGCAATCAGCGTCGGAATTGTCAATTACCTACCGGTCCTCGACTTGCCTTACGAAGAAGATGTCAACGCCGCTGTTGACATGAACATCGTGATGACGAGCGAAGGCAAGTTTGTCGAAGTGCAAGGCACCGCCGAACAAGAGACGTTTGATCGGCAAGAGCTTGGCGAGCTGCTCGACCTGGCCGAAAAAGGCTGCCGCGAGCTTTTCACTCTGCAGACCAAAGCCCTGAGCGAGAACTGACCACGCAATGACGGCGGACAAGCTTGAAATTGTGCTGGCAACAAAAAACGCTGACAAGCTTGCCGAGATGGCAGCCATTCTGCGCGCCATTGCACCCGGGCTAACATTCGTTGAAGCAGACTGGCCAGATGTTGAAGAGACCGGCGCCACTCTGGAAGAAAATGCTCTCTTGAAAGCGACCGCCGTCGCAGAATCGACCGGCTGCCTAGCCCTTGCCGACGATTCCGGCCTCGAGGTCGATGCCCTCGGTGGCGAACCCGGAGTGAGGTCAGCCCGGTTCGCTGGGCCGCATGCCACTTATGCCGACAACAATGCTCTCTTGATGCAACGCATGCAAGGCGTCGAAGATCGAGCTGCCCGGTTTCGCTGCGTCATAGCAATCGTTGGCGAACGGCCGTGTCCAGCACGAGAGATATGCGCTTCGGACCACCATGTTTGGGAAACGGTCAGTGGCTCGATTGAGGGCATGTTGTTGGCTACGCCCAGGGGCGATCACGGTTTCGGATACGATCCCCTCTTCGTCCCGACGGGCTGGACTGAGAGTTTTGCCCAAGCGAGCCCCGAAGAAAAGGCTGCAATCAGCCATCGCGGCAAAGCTCTACAGGCCGCCGGCCAATTACTGAACCAACTGAGGGGAGACCTGCGTTAGGCACGCACGGCGGCCATCACGGGCGGCTAGTCGACCCTACAAGACGCGTGGGCTTGAGAACCTACATGTCGTCCTAAACCTTCACCACCCTTACCATGGGGGAATCATCCGTGAGAGCTGAAAGATCATCTGGATCTGTCGTAAGAATCACGCTTGGCGCGCTTATCTCTGCTAGCGCAGCAACTGCTGCATCAACTCCTGATGGGACATCCCCTCGACCACCCTTTGACTGTCTTTGCCTCATCCGGGCACCAACTCTGGCCTGGACTTCATCGCAAGGAACTGTGTTATCTAGCTTTTTGATCAATCGATTTTCAGGTGCGTCTCTCGCAGAATCGCCAGTCAGAGCTTCAAGCAAAATCACAGCTGGCACAATACTCACCCAATCGTGAAGGCTAAATTGCTTCCACACTCCAAGGGAATACTCATCATCACGGGCGAGCTTTGTTAGCGCACCACTATCTAGAACGATCCTCCCAGGAATTTTTCCACTCAACTTGGCTTTTGACTTGCGTGCCATGACTAGTCGAACTCAATGACTTCGGCCACAGCAGCACGGGCAGCCCTTTGAATATCTTCATCTATCGGACGCCCACGCTCCTCGTCGAGCTCTGCTAGGTATTCAATAATCCTCTCGCGCTGAAGCTTTGCTCGAGCAGCCTCGTTAAGAAACGAAGAAACACCCCGTGGGCCAACATACTTGCGGATTTCGTCAGCAATATCTCTATCAATTGTCGCTGATAACTTCTCTTTGGCCGTCTCCACAACCCCTCCAATACAGAAGTCCGTTCAATACGCCCTAAATACTACTCGAGTGGCAGAACACCGCCTAAGCCAATCTGAGATTCATCAGCACTTTTGCCCGCCAAGTGATCTGGCCGAACATTGTCCTTGCAGCGTTTGAATCACTTGTTCGTGGATGGCATACAGGCCCGTATCTGCGGCCTCGTATTTCAAGCCGCGCCGCCTCTTGCCGATGATACTTGCGACAAGAAATTGCACTTCGCGCAGCATCCACCAAAAGTCTCGATTACGCGGCTACGGTTTTTCTTCCGGGAGGATTTCGCTCGGCTCGGGCGGAGAAAAACAGGCGCTGAGCACGGCTAGATAACGTTGCGTAAATATTGACGCGGTCTAATGTCGGGCATGACAGCGACATGCATATTGAGGCTGCGTAGTTGACGGCGTACAGAGGCGAATTACACTGGTGTAATCTGATAACGTGCGGTCTTGCGCTCCGTTGGCAACAGAATATTCTGGCCAACCACTGCCACTAGCTATTGACACATTGACATCGCATAGCAAGCCAGTGATCACCAAGCAAACGACAACAGGCCTTGCACACAAGCCACATAGATGGTTCACGGGGAAAAAAGGGAGCACGGATATGGGCGGCGGCGGACTGAAGATTCCGAGGAAATTCACGACAGACCAAGGCGCTGATGGCGTCTTTGACAAGATAAAGTGGGAAAAACGTACGACGCGCATTGCCGATCCAGACGGCAAAGTTATCTTTGAGGGGCACGGCGAAATGCCGGCGGGCTGGAGCCAAGTCGCCACCGACATCATGATTTCCAAGTACTTCCGTCGGGCCGGCCTGCCCGACGGCGGCGGCGAGACCAGTGCCCGCCAAGTCTTCGAGCGTCTCACCAGCTGCTGGCGCGACTGGGGTCAAAAGCATGGTTATTTTGCCAGCGAAAACGACGCCCGAGCCTTCGAAGACGAACTCAATTGGATGCTCGCCAATCAAGTTGCCGCCCCAAATTCACCGCAATGGTTCAACACCGGTCTCTTCCACAAATATGGCATCGAGGGACCGGCCCAGGGCCACTCGTATGTCGATCCCACAACAAAGAAGCTCACTGAAGCCAAGGATGCCTACACCCACCCTCAGCCCCACGCTTGTTTCATTCTCAGCGTTGACGACGACCTCGTCAACCCGGGCGGCATCATGGATCTATGGGTGCGTGAAGCCCGCATTTTCAAATACGGATCCGGCAGCGGAACTAACTTCTCAAACATTCGTGGCGAAGGCGAGAAGCTCTCTGGCGGTGGAGCGTCCAGTGGATTGATGTCATTCCTGAAGGTGGGTGACCGGGCAGCCGGCGCGATCAAAAGCGGTGGCACAACCCGTAGAGCAGCCAAGATGGTCTGTCTCGACCTTGATCACCCCGACATCATGAAGTTCATTTCGTGGAAGGCCGACGAAGAGCGCAAGGTCGCCGCCTTGGTCGCCGGTGGTTACCCGTCAGACTATGAGGGCGAAGCCTATCTGACCGTCTCGGGACAGAACTCGAACAATTCCGTAAGGGTGCCCGACAGCTTCTTCGAAGTGCTCGACCACAACGGCGACTGGGAACTCGTCGGTCGTGTCGACGGCAAAGTGCTGAGCCGTGTCAAAGCTATTGACATGTGGGACCACATCAACAAGGCCGCCTGGAGCAGCGCAGATCCTGGCCTTCAATATGACACCACAATCAATGCCTGGCACACCTGCCCCGAAGACGGCCGCATCAACGCCAGTAATCCCTGCTCCGAGTACCTTTTCATAGATAATACGGCGTGTAATTTGGCGTCGTTGAATTTGGTGAAGTTCCTGGGGCCTGATGGCATTTTCGATATTGAGGCCTATCGTCATGCGGTGCGGTTGTGGACTCTCGTGCTCGAGATCAGCGTTCTCATGGCCGCCTATCCGAGTGCGGCTATCGCTCAGAAGTCATACGATTTCCGCACGCTGGGCCTCGGCTATGCAAACTTGGGTTCAATGTTGATGCGGACCGGAGTGGCTTATGACTCCGAGTTGGGCCGGGCGATTTGTGGCGCTCTCACAGCAATCATGACCGGCGAGTCATATGCCACATCTGCCGAAATTGCCAGCGTTGTCGGCCCCTTCTCTCGATATGAGGCCAACAGCGAACACATGTTGCGCGTGATTCGCAATCATCGACGAGCTGCCTATGCCGCGCCAGAAGATGAGTATGAAGGCCTTGGCCAGGTCTTGCCAGTGCCAATTGATGCGATCAATTGCCCTGATGACCTGCTCAAGGCGGCACGACAAGCCTGGGATGACGCCCTCGCCCTCGGCGAAAAGCATGGCTATCGCAATGCGCAGGTGAGCGTGCTAGCCCCTACAGGTACGATCGGCCTGCTCATGGATTGTGACACCACTGGTGTCGAGCCCGACTTTGCCCTAGTCAAGTTTAAGAAGTTGGCCGGCGGTGGCTATTTCAAAATCGCCAACCAGAGCATCGAACCAGCTTTGCACACATTGGGCTATGGGCAGGCCGATATTGATGCGATCATGCGTCATGTCCTCGGCACCGCCAAGCTCGATGATGCTGTCATCAATCGGACAACACTGGCCGCCAAGGGCCTCACTGAAGAAGAGCTTGATGCTGTCGAGGCTGCCTTCGTGTCTGCCTTTGACTTGCCCGGCGCTCTAGCACCATGGGTAATTGGCATCGAAGCCTTGGAACGACTGGGACTCGACCCAGACGACCCGATGCTCAATGTGCCCCTCGCGTTGGGCTTCACTGAAAGCCAGATTCAGGCTGCCTCGTTGCACTGCTGTGGACATCAAACGATTGAGGGCGCTCCCGGACTCGACCTGGACCATCTGCCCATTTTCGATTGTGCAAATCGGTGTGGTGATGGCGAACGCTATATTGCCGCAACTGGCCATATCGAGATGATGGCTGCTGCCCAGCCGTTCATTAGTGGCGCTATCAGCAAGACCATCAATCTCACTAATGAGGCCAGCGAAGGCGACATCGGCGCAGCCTACCGGATGGGCTGGGAACGTGGGCTCAAAGCTGTTGCCCTCTATCGAGACGGATGCAAGCTTTCCCAACCATTGTCTTCTGGCACGAACGTGGCCGGTGAGCAAGACGAGGGAGCCATCGAAGGCGCCGACGAGCAAATCCAGCTCACGCACGCGATTACGTCAACGATGAGCTGGAACCCGTTCCGTCGTAAACTGCCGGCCAAACGCTATGGCTGGACTCACGAGGCCACAGTGGGCGGACAGAAAGTCTTCCTGCGAACGGGCGAATACGAAGACGGCACCCTAGGCGAGTTGTTCATAGACATGGCAAAAGAGGGCGCAACCCTACGGTCAATGATTAACTGCTTCGCAATCGCCATATCTAAGGGATTGCAATACGGAGTGCCCCTCGAGGAATTCGTCGACACATTCACCTTCACTCGTTTCGAACCCCAAGGTATGGTGCAAGGTCATCCCAATGTCAAGCTGTCAACGTCGGTCGTTGACTATGTGTTTAGAGTGCTTGGCGTTGAATACTTGCGTCGGTATGAGCTGGCCCATGTGAGTCCGGAAGACATCGATGTGACCGAAGAGCCTGAGCCGGTAGCTGGTACTGCCCAAGCAATCCGAGCACAGTTACGTACCACTCATGCAGTCCCACCAACAGCGCTCGAACAGTCTGGCGTGAGTAGCGCAGAGTCAGAGGCCTTAGCATCTCAAGCCGGCACAGTCGGTATGGCCGGCGAAGTCCCACAATCACCCGGTGCCGACCTGACAGCGGCAGAATCTGATGCCAACGTTTCGGTCCTTGCTGGCACAATGGGGTTCACAACCCAGATGGCATCGATGATGGGCGATGCGCCATTCTGTAATACATGTGGACACATCACTATTCGCAACGGCTCCTGCTACCGTTGCCTCAATTGTGGCAACTCAATGGGCTGCAGTTAGAGATTTCGCAACAACCACATGCAGAAGAAAGTATGCCTCCGGCCCTTGAGGGCTGGAGGCATACTTTTTGGGTGGGTTCTTGAAAGTCCCTATCTTGAACTACCGTCTCCCCCGCCTTACGCCGCTCCGCCTGCTTCTGCCGAGGGATGTATCTTCACGCTGATGGGACTCGCAATATCAGAATGTAACTGCCCATCGACAACCCACGTCATGAGGCTGAATGAAAGGGAACTTGGAGCGATCGTGTACTCTCGATCTACGATGCTGTACGTTCCACTGGTTACCTTAAGGAGCCCACTCAGAAGCTCATAGCGAAACTCGCCATCAAGTCGTATTACTTCGCCAGTCTTAGCCAGTAGACAACCCGAGATCGTCCCTTTTCTTAGTTGAAGAGTCACGGTGCCTGACACATCATAGGTATGACGGTGCCCAACTATCTGTCCGCTTACGTCTTGTTCGTAAGCATGTGAGTCCTTTGCCTGTGACGGTGAAGCCACAATTCCTAAGCTGGTCGCCAAGATCACAAAGCCTGCCACGGCTGCGACACACACAGTCCCGATCTTGCGCACTATGCGGCGTGCCACACGCTTTTTAGTACCTCTTGATTCTGGTATTACAACCCTCTTGTCGTCCCATGTTGTTTTGCTTGTCCCCAAAGGTGTATTCCCAGTCACGGGCCACCTCCTCTCGCCAAACGATCTTGGCTTCAAACGTCCCATTAACTTGCACATTCCCAAGGTTTGCCCCGAAGCTCCCCCGAGGAACTAGGTGCAGATCTTAGAGAATGCTTATTAGGGCTGCCCTAATGCCACGCAATGTTTCCGATAATCTAATGACAAGTTAGCGCGGGCTAGTTCCATGCATGCATCGACTACTCAGAGAAATCAGGCCGACCCGCGAGCACCACCCCGCCTGCGGGTCCTTGAATCGGGCGAAGCGACGGGGCCGAAATTTAACGCTGTTTAACGACTGGAGTACCATAATTGGCGCTCAGCTAGGGCGCCGAAGGTACGCGCCATTGCTACCGATAGTTCCCTTGAAGCCGAAGTCGCATGATCAAATCAAATGCTTCACTGTGGCGGTCTTTCAGTCAGGAACTCAGGCGTCCCGCAAGCGATCCCAAAACTCAAATTTATGTTTGTGCATATCCCAGACACGGATGTCGTCGCTTACGCCTTGGGCGTCTTGCCGGTTTCTACCCGCAAGGCCCGGCTGCTCACCGCTCCCGCCAACAATCTCTTCTTCCTCATCCTCGCTGAGCACGGTGTCCTCGTCGAACATAACTGCCCCCTCCGTTGCAGTATGGGACATCTTCTATTCTAAGCAGCGTTTACGAGCGCTGGGACGTTGACGTGAGGCAATCGACGTTAGTTTGGCGTTGTCGACCTAAAATCGACTCCTATGGAAGCAGCCTTCTTCGATCTTGACAAAACACTCATCTCTCGCTCGAGCGCGTTTGCTCTTGGACTGCCCATCTACCGGGAGGGCTTGCTCAAGCGACGCAGCCTGGCGCACGGTGTCTATCGACAGGTGCTCTACAGCCTCTTTGGTGCCGATGAAGATACGATGGAAAAAGCTCGCAGTGGCATGCTGAAACTCGTTAGGGGCTGGGACCAACAGCGGGTGATGAATATTGTCAACAGCGCCATTGAGACTGTGATAACGCCAATCGTGTACGGCGAGGCTGTTGACTTGATCAAGATGCACCGCCAGGCCGGACGCAAAGTGTTTATTGTGTCTTCGTCGCCCGAAGAGATCGTTCGTCCACTAGCAGGGTTTTTCGGTGTGGATGACATCATTGCTAGCAAGATCGCTGTTGAAAACGGCAAATACACGGGTGAGCTCGAGTTTTATGCATACGGACCACACAAGGCTACGAAAATCCAGGAACTTGCCCAAAAGGAGGGCCTTGACCTGACTCAGTCCTATGCATACAGCGATTCCATCACTGACCTGCCCATGCTTGAGGCAGTTGGTAATCCGGTGGCTGTGAACGCCGACAGGGCACTGCGACGGGTGGCTCAGGAACGTGAATGGGAGCTGCTCGACTTCCGGCGGCGAATGATGCTCCGGATGCGGATTGCCGTCCCGTCCCGGAAAGCTGTCGCCGGCGCTGCGGCCATTGTTACTGCCGCCGTCGTGGTCATTCTGTGGCATCGATCCCGCAATAGCGAAGTCCCAGGCCTCGAACAAGCTCTCGTGCGACTGAGACTAATCAAGCCGAGACGATTCAACCTGCCCTGGCCTCTCGGGTAACAATTCACATCTCGGCCCCCACCCAGTCATTGCGAGCGAAGCGTGGCAATCCAGGCTTTACTGCTTTGCAAAGCAACCTAGTCCGTGACTCATGTCCCGAAGGCGCAAGTTACGGACTAGGCTGCTTCGTCGCTACGCTCCTGGCAATGACGGAGGGGGTGCTAAATGATTGCCTGCTGGGGATGAGAACATCGGGCCCTCACCCCCAGCCGAGACACGCACCGGCCTTAGTAGGATTGCCGGGCCTTGATTACTTTCGCAGCCACAACTCCAAGGGCGGCAAGAATAAGTAGCACGATAAGCTTTTTCATGATTTGCATCCTTTCCTTCGCGAATTTACGATACAGACTGCTTGTAACTTACTTTTTACCACGATTGTGCAGCAATGACACTCTCGGGCAGAATTCAGGAACAACCTGGCTAACACACTAGCTTGTTTTTGCCACTGGACTACAAACCCGAAACAGCTTGTCTAGTTAGATAAGAAGATCGTGATCGCCACTGCCATAAGGAGAGCTCATCATCAACCCATATCCCACATGGCCTCCCGCTCCCGCCGGCGATAGTGCCTGGTCAAAGCCGACCCGGGTGAGACTCGCCACCATTTTGGCAGCCGTGCTGCCTCCCGAGGACGTAGGCGCCTCACAAACATATCTGCCGCAATTCGTGGGTCGCTTTGTGGCGACCTTGCCAGCGAGCAAACGTGCGGGGCTTTTGCTGTTGACCGAGATCATCTATTGGGCGGGACCCTTTCTTTTCCTCGGTCGATACACAACGTTCAGCCGTATCAGCCCGTTGAACAGGGAGCGCATTGCTGAGCGCCTATGTAACTCCGGCCAGTACGGGATCCGACTTGCGGGGTCAATGCTGAAATATGTCGCGGGGCTTGCTCTGGTCGGAGACCCTGCTGTGGGGCTGCACATTGGCTTGAAGCCTCCGGAAGGCCCTCTCGATTTGCCAACACTAGATGCGCGAGATCTGAGATGGTCTCAATCTGACCGAAATGGCTGCGCAGGCCCCCTGCAAGATGCACTCGAGCGTGATTGGACCACGGTTACTTCAGCCGTTTAAGGTAGCGGGCATGAGTGTCCGAGATTTTAGCGATGTAGAGCAAGACCTTGTCGAAGATGCCGGCTTTGTGGTGGTCAGCAGCGGGGCAGGCGGGGCGACTGCAGCATGGAAGCTGGCCCGAGCGGCCGGCTCCAACGCTATGGGAGTGTGCACGCCCGACCTGCGCCCCCGGGACACACGCAATCTTTGGGTGGTAGATTCTTCGGTCTTCCCCACGAATCTCGGCGTCAACCCCCAGCACACAATTCAGGCTGTCGCTCTGGCCGCCACCGAGGAGGTCTCGTCGGCCAGCTAGTCCGATCCAGGTTGATTCTGGTCGGTTGCAGCAAATGGGCCTCATAGGCAGATCGACAGTCTGCTCGACCTTGGGCTGTACGTTTGCCTGGCGCCGCACTGGGCAAATCGTGACGATTGTCCCGTTTCGGAACGGAATAGGTTAACTGACCATGCTAAATTTGATTTTTCGACAAGGGGACTAATTACTAGCCCAAGTGCGTGAACGAACCCCTGTCGCCCTTCTCCCCCAAGCCAACAACGCCATTACTCATGAATCAAATCAATCATCGCCTAGGTGCACTCCTGTACAAACTAGTCAGGCTTCGTAAGTTGGCACGCTATTTCATCGTTGTCCTTCTTGTTGGGGCCTCTTTCGGATCGTTGCCTGCGGTGGCAATGCCTCCGAAGCAACCAGATGCGCAGCCAAATGGATCTACAGGCGCAAACGCCAGCCCCGCCGACAGAAACCAAGCAAGACAGCGCATCTTGGCTCGATCCGATACAACCATCCGTCCCGAAACTGCACTATCAGCGAGTGCTGTAGCGCCTACTGGGCAACGCTCTGGCCAATCTGGCATGAGTGCTGCAGCGGCTGCCAGCACTCCCAACGGGAATCTCGACCGACGAAATCAACGCCCGTCTGTACCCCGAACGCCAGCGTCTCTCGTTCAGCTGTTGGGGAGGCGATCTGACCTGTTGGATGCGTTCTGGGCAAAGTGTGGCACCATCGAGTCACCCAGCATGTTGAAAGTGTGGATGGGCAACTTGCGGCCACTGGCGGAATATGCGTCTCTTACAGATTCCGAGATTTGGGAAGTTGTACGTAGCCTACGAGACCCGAGCGTACTTGTGAGCTATTTGAGGAGCTCAAATGACAAGCGGGTGGCTTGGTGGAACGCCTACCGATTCTGTGATGGGCACCTGGAACATCTCAGAGATTGGTTGAGCACGGGCAGCCCGGCCCTTCAGGTCTTTGCGCAGCTTAGCGACAATCAACTCGACGAGGTAATAGGTGAGTTGAGAACGCCCGATACCCTTACGAATCAGCTTTTGAGGGATCCTTCTTCGTGCTACTGGTTTTGGCGTGCTTTCATTCTTGATCCGACAGATCCGCTCGAAGGGGTAAGAGGGTGGTTGAGGCGCGGGGATGGCTTCGTGTATGCATGTGCGCGATTTGACAACGCTGCCCTGGGCAGAGTGATTGACAATCTACGATCTCCCACACGACTTGCTGCTCACTTAGCCGACCATCCCCAAAATCTGAATTCGACATCGTTCGTCTATTTCGGAAATAGGCGAGGCTCTCTTGACGCAGTCCGAGCCTTGTTGGGTCAGGGAGATCCCTTTGAGCGCGCCTGCGCAGGCTTCTCTGACGCGCAACTACATGAGACATTCCGTGCCGTTCGGACCCCAGAGACACTGGCGAAATTGATTTACAGAGATTACCGAACGCTCGACTACTTCTGTAATTCTGTACAGTCTCACTACGCCAGCCGCGCTGACGCTGTGCGTGCGTGGCTTCGCAACGGTAGCGAAATCATGCAGTCGTGTACCGATCTTGCGAACTCTGAACTCGAGAGACTATTGCCATTGCTAACGACACCCACAACGATGGTCCAAGTTTTATCAGACAATCCGGCGCTCGCTGACGGCTTCCACAATGCATTTAATGCTGGGGGGACAAAGGCTGTCAAGGCCTGGATGACTTCTCGTGGCGGTTTCATGAGAAGTTGTGTCGAGAGATTCTTAGAGTCTGACTTCTCGCGAGTTATTGAGCAGCTCAACACTCCGAACGTGCTTGTGCGCTACTTCCAAGCAAGTCCTGCAGCGCTAGATGCATTTCTCGAGCACAGCGTGGTTAGTAGTAACGAACCCGTAAATCGCGAGTGGTTGAGGAGACAAACAGGAGTGCTCAAGGCGTGTGCCAATTTCGGCAACCATATCTTGGGTGAAGTGAAGCGAGAACTAGGATCCCCTGCAGCACTTGCCCGCCTCATGCGGTCAAACGCGCAGTTGTTTGAGGAGTTCCAACGCTTCCGAGCAGGAGATACGAATCACCAACGCTCGCGGGAGTGGTTCAGTCAACGGAGAGGCGGATTCTGCCGGTTTGTTGCGGCCTTGCCCGATCTGGAGTTAAGTGAGTTCTGGAACTCGATAGATGGTTCATGCGTGCTCACAAACTTGCTTGTTTCCAATCCATGGGCTGCAAATGATTTTTGGACTTACTATATAAAATACGGCCGGACACCCAATGTTGCGAAAGACTGGATGCGCCAGACAAATACTCCTGGTGCTGACGAATTAACTGATGACCAGTTAAGGGCTTGTCTAGATGCTCTCCTGACGCCCCGGTCGCTTGCGGCAGTTGTGAATGCGACTCCACGTGACTTTGACCGCTTCTGGGGATGGTATCACCGCGGACAATTCGAGGTTGACGCGATTCGACGTTGGATGACAGCGGGTGGATTTCCCCTAGCTTTCAGTCACCTCGCGGATGACCAACTAAGCGTGTTTGTTGACCTGTTGAAGGATCCATCTAACCTGACGAAATACCTTAGGGCAAGCAGATCGATCCTGCTGGAATTTGCCGAAGCCTGCCGCCAAAGCAGTGGGCATATTGGTCATGTACGCTCATGGCTCAAACAGGGAGTCGGCTTTGGGTATTACTGCGGGTGTGAATTTAGTAATGCGCAGATCCTGCAGGTGATAGCAGATCTTGACGTAGCCTGGGACCCGAGCGATACGCTCTTTGACGTTATGGCTGAAGATGCCATGCTTCCAGGCCCTTCTGCATCAAATACTGACGGACAGACGGGAGCCTCGGCTACAACATCCGCCTTCCTTCCACAGAGGAGGCAGAGAAGCACTCTAGCTGAGGCTTTCACCACGCTCGATGGTCAAACCAACGACGGTGCCAGAGCTACCGATGGGCAGACAGCGTCTGCAACGGCCACCTTGCTTCCACCGAGGAAGCCGATAAGCGCTTTACGGGCAGCTTTCACCATGTCGTTCGATGGTCAAACCAACGATGCAGCTCGTGTCACAGCTGACCGTGAACGATCAGGCACTGAACAAGACTCCAAATGATTGGCAAGCACCACTCTAGGGGGCTGTGAGCTGGAGCCTGCAATCATATCGGCCCCACGAAAAATGGTGCATCTAAGCCGAAATGGGCCTAAGGTGCATCTTTCACCGAACTTCTGGAAGGATTCCATAAATGGCACGAAGTGTAAAGCTAGAGGGCGAGCCGCGCATGTTAGGGCATGTCCGAACCAAATTGGCCCAAGCACTGACGCTGCTGGTTGTGTTAGGTGCGCTCGGGAGCCTTGCACCAGGCGCTGCAGCCATGCCGCCACGCCCTGTCGAGCCTGGCCACGGCCAATTTGCGGGTGAGCGTGGGTCGTCACGGGTCCCCCGAGAAGGCGGGGCAATCAGAACGCGAGAGGACAGAGACAGAGGCGGCGTGTCGATAGGTGGCGCCGAAGCGGGCGGGCTCATATCAGAACAGATCACCGAAGTTGAGGTTCGGACACCTGCGGAATTTATGGCCTATCTGCGTACACGCCCAGGTCTTCATGACTATTTCTGGCGTTGGTACAATCGGACTCGCTCTGATCATACGAGAGCCTTAAGAAACTGGGCTCTTCGCCAAGGACCATCACTTCGGCCAGTAGTACAATTTTCGGACCCCCAACTGCAAGAGGTTCTTGACGGCTTGCGCACCCCGGAAGTCTTCGTAGAATTTTTAAGAAATGGCAATCCCGCTATGCTCACGAGTTGCCTGCAGGCTTATCGTC
>JBCKKC010000002.1:0-83390 GCA_038904395.1 Acidimicrobiia bacterium
CCTGGCATTGCTTTGCAAGTCCTTCCGTGGGATATCGCTTTACCAGGTCGTCAGCCGCCTTCAACGCCAAAAACGCTGCTCTGATCATGGTTTGTGCAACCTTCTCATTAACCAATATTTCTTTTGACTTCAAGAACTGCACTTTGAGCATTGCGTGAACAGTTCCATGAAACATCTTGCGGAATCCAAACTCAGCCTTTTTCGCAACCTTTTGCGCCAGTGTATCATCGTTGCCTTTTTGGACTTTGACTGCGGCCGGGACTGCGGCCGGGACCCCTTGAGCCAATAAGGCGAGTTTGCCGTTATTTTGCATGATGGTCACAAGACCGTTGGTAAGGTCAGGGGATTTAACATTCGGTATCCCCGTAGTCATTTCCGCAGCTGTTCGTTTGATCCTTTTTTGCGTCGCCCTTGTAGTATGCGAATCGGCGTATGTGTCTATTTGGCCATTCGCAGTATCAACGGTTATCTGCTGGTCTTGAGTTAGCTGCGATGCCTGTGCCCCCGTGGGGCTCAGCATTGCGAATGCGAGAATCGCTGCAACTAATGCCCCCCCCCCCCCCACGATAGATATCCACGAATATTGCCGCTACGGTTTGCGTCCATCGTTGCGCCCCCTCCTGCAAAATACAAGCAAGATCAAACCCTACCAGAAGTCCCCCACCCCTCGGGCCGCCCGACCACTAGCAGTGATTTCCCAGGGTTATCGGTGGCAGAGCATCTCTCCAATCGTGTAGCTACTCCCAGAGAAACCCTGATCGCTGACCTCTACCAAGTGGCCCCCGGGCGCAAACTAACCTTCGAGACAGGCAAGCCACTGCATGAATCATCTCTTGCCACAAACCATTTTCCCGAGCTGCGCTTCCCGGACGAAAGAGATTATGTAGATGAATTCACCCGGATCCTCGAAACTGCCCTGATCGCATCCACACGCAGTTCCACTCCCTGGACTGCGACCCTTAGTGGCGGACTCGACTCATCGACAGTCGTTTGCTACCTCGATCGTCTCGACCGCGCTGGCAAGGCGCCTGTCCCGATCGAAACATTCTCTCTCATTTTCCCCGGCATGGACTGCGACGAACAAGAGTTCATCGCCCCCGTCGCGCAGCTCGATCAGGTTCATGCAACCCTAAAGCGCCCTTACCCATATGACCGGACCCAAGCCACCCGTCTGTACCAACAAGCCGCCACCAACTTTCGAGCCCGCACAATTGCCGAGGATGGTGTGGCAACCATTCTGGCCGCATGGCAACTCTTCGCCATAGAAACCTGGCTTTCAGGAGCCTTCCCCGCCCTAGCCGCGGAATCCAAGAACCACTTCACCCATCGAATTTAGCCCCCAGCCAGGAAGGCGGCGACTCGTCAACGTGTGTTCCATGGGTTAATAACTTCGAGGCCAGGAAAATTGAAGTCGTTCTCATTCCTGGTGAGCAATGCAAGGTGGTGATGCAACGCGGTGGCCGCGATGAGACTGTCAATAGCAGGAACCGAACGCTTGACCTCTCCCAGCAGCATGCCCCAACGATCTGCAATTCCAACCGTAACCGAGAGCAGTCGTTCGCCAAACCACTCTACGAGGTCACGTTCTAGCCATATTCGCAACTGTTCTCGACGGCGACTTGCCGCAAGCAGTTGCATGCCCTTACGAATCTCGCCGAAGGTTAAGACACTCAGATGGAGTTCATCGTCCGGGATGCCATCAAGCAATCGGAGCACACGGGCGCTCGGACTTGGTTTGACTAGCTCGGAAACAACGTTCGTGTCGAGAAGACAGCTGATCCGAGGTCAACGTCTCGCGTATGAGACTTGTTTCGTTCGATAGCGAGATCAATGCCATGCAATGGCGAAGACCGCATGAAGTCAACAAAACGAGGCTTACTCTCCGTGATATTTTCGTAGTCGGATTGGGAGAGCACAATAACAGTCGGCACACCATGACGCGTGCCTTCCTGGGGGCCCTCCGAGACAGCCGCCTGGACCACTTCACTTAGCCGAGCCTTTGCTTCCTGCAATTGCCATTGCGCCAATTCAACACCCACTAGTCAGACTAGTTAGAGTCTATCACCCGGGCCACTTAACAGGGCAACCCCGCAAGCACTGATCATAACATGCTGATCTCAACCGCGATTAGTCGAAGATGTCTGCAGCTGTGATCGGGAGCCATGGACCGTCACCTTGGATTTGGTCACGAGCGCAGATGCTGTATTTCATAGTTGGGTTTCTCTTTGGCAAGCTTGGTTCCTTGTGTTGGAGTTGACTGAGAACTCGGGTGCCGTTGACACTCTTAGCCCATTTCGCTTCCCCGATGAGGACTGCTTCACGACTCCTGCCTGCCAGCACTACCGCATCGATTTGGTTTTGGCCGCTGCTGAGTTCCCAGTAGGGCCCGACAGCAACCACGTTTGGACCAAGATCGCCGTTGGCTGCCAGGCGGCGGAGGTGTTGTCGATATGCTTCTTCCCACCGCGCTCCCATATAGTCATTGATGCTATCTATTAGTACGGGCAAGATAGCAGGCCCGAGTCCTTGGTCAATTTCGCTACGGTATCGGTCTACTAGGCCAAGAGTGAACGCTAAAAAGTTGTCATTAATTTCGTAGTAGCTGCGTTTAGTGCGTGCAGGGTTTTCGGTGATGGGGACCATTCTTTTGATGAGACGTAACGTGGTGAGGGCTTCCAACGTTCTAGTGGGGTTTGCCCCGACCGTGTCAGTGATTTCTTGATACTTAGTGCGGCCCCCAGCGATGGCACGCAACACGAGCTGGGGCAGACTTCCGGTGCGGGCCTCCGTGGCGAGAAGATAGTCTGCTTCCGTCAGTACGGGCCCTCTGGGGTTGCAAACGAGATGTTCTAGATTTTCTGAGAGGTCAGCAGTTTGATCCCACCAAGTCAAGTAGAGGGGAACTCCGCCAAGCAGTCCCCAGACCATGGCTCGTTGCGAAGGCTCCAGGTTGGTGAGAACGGCGGAAGCCTCGCTGGGGGCAAACGGGTGCAGCTGGAGTCTGAGTCCTGCACGACCGAACAGGGGTGAGCGTTCTTGTTGCAACTCTTCCATCGTGCGGACCGCGGATCCGCACAGCACAATCCGAAGTTTGGTGTCGGAAATATTTCTGGATATATCTTCGAGGGATGCTCGGAGGATGTTGTCTATTTCTGGCGTAGCAACCAGAAGCTCGGGGAATTCGTCTAAGACTAGAAGCAGCGGAGAGCCCACAGCTAGGCCAGCAAGCGAGGTAAGAGCATCATCCCAGTCCACAAATGGATGCTTGTTTAGATCTCTGGACGGTGTTGGTCTAATTCGTTGAGTCGCTTGGGACAACAGGCGCAACTCGTTGGCGGCAGGTCGCCCAGCTGCAACATGAAAGACAGTGTGGGCTTGCAACCTATTGCGGCGGACGAACTCGCTGAGCAATTCGCTTTTCCCAACTCGCCGGCGCCCCCAAACAAACGCCAGGCGATCCGATGGCAGGTCCGACCCCCACCACTTCGTGAGGCTCTTCAGTTCTCCGTCACGATTTACAAACCCCACGAACGTCCCTCCCCCTCATGCATCAATGTATCATACATCATACGTATCATAATGCTGGGTTGGGACTGGTTCGATTCATTGAAGACTGCCAACCACCAATCCCGCTGTCAGGCTTTTCTCTAAACCCAACGCTCTACCTGCACATTCATGCTCGCGCTGTTCGCCGATGTCGGATCAACACCTGAAGTATCCAGGAATTGGGAAAGCAACTCCTGACCGTTGCCGTGCCTGAGCCCGAATCGTTCAGCGAACGGGTTGAGTGCCGTAACCATAGTTTCCGGGTGCTCAAGTCCTCGTTCAAGTGCCTCAGCAACTATCGTTGCCACCGCCGAAGGATCGTCATGATCGACAAGCAAGTCCGCTATAATCCGCGCCGGCCGAGTGTATAGCAAGGAGTCTCCCGCGGAGCGGGTCCATTCACCGCTTTGCAGAGAACGGCGATAGAAATGCACATCGCTACGACGGGATTGGCGGCGCTGTGCAAAAGTGAATTCGTGCCGATCGGCAGGCAAGTCACCAAGGTGGAGAACCGCTGCCGCCGAGCGATGTGAGACGACACCATCCGTCGGTGTCCGCCGCCAAGCCGGCACCTGGGGAGCGAGCTGAAGCCAAGCGGCTCTAAGCTCAAGGAGCTCCGGCGCCACCGCGCCGCGCACCCTGTACACCCCATGAGCTATGCGCTCAAGGGAACTACCCGGTGCAGCCAGACGAGCCAGCGTTGAGGACGCTACTCCGACCGAGCGCGCCTGAGCATTAGTGACCAGACCCCATTGGTCTTCGGCCAGTTCAGACAAAGCTCCAAACGCTTCCATCGCAGACATACTTCAAAAGTACCACATACGGAAGTTTTGCAGCAACCATTGCTGTGCCAATCTCCCCCACGTACCCCGGACTCCAATTGTGCAACAAGCTGTTGCACAATTGCCTAGACCATCTTCCGATACACCCTGGCAAATCACATGAGGCTAACGTAGCGCGGGATCCAAAAAATGAGGCCGAGCTTGCGAGGCCATCAATATTGAAGGAGACAAGCCAAACGAAGATCTTACCGGCCACAAGGAGGTTGGGGAATAGTCCGAACGACTATGGCCCGCTCTGGGGCCCAGGAGAGAGGACTAGTTCCCAACCTCCAAAACGTGAGCAAGGTAAGACTGAGAAGAGGCCCAGCGGAGGGAGTGGGATTCGAACCCACGGTAGCTTGCGCTACAACGGTTTTCAAGACCGTCACCTTCGTCCGCTCGGTCATCCCTCCAGAAGTATGTAGTCTATGTAGCTATTTGGTTTCGGACCTCAAGACTTCTGGGGCTCCGCAGTCAACTAGGGCTTTGGGGATTTTGACGGTGCCGTCGGACTGTTGGTGTTGCTCGAGGAGGAAGGTTAATGCTCGGCCGATGGCGACTGCGGTGCCGTTCACTGTGTGTAGCGGCCTGACGCCGTCGGATTCTCGCACTCTGACTTTGAGGCGGCGAGCCTGGTAGTCGGTGGTGTTGGAAGTGGAGGTTAGTTCTCGGTATTGTCCCTCTGATGGCAGCCAGGCTTCGATGTCATACTTCTTGGCTGCCGAGGCTCCAAGATCGCCGCTGTGTATGTTGACCACTCGATAGGTGAGTTCGAGGGCATCACAGATCTCTCGTTCTCGCTCGAGCAGAAAGTCGTGTTCTTGCCAGCTTTGGTCGGGATGACAGAACGAGAACATTTCTAGTTTGTCGAATTGGTGTACGCGGAAGATCCCTTTGGTGTCTTTGCCGTAGGTCCCGGCTTCTCTGCGAAAGCAAGTTGACATTCCCAGGTAGCGCAGGGGCAGTTGGTCAGCTGGCACTATTTCGTCAGCGTGCATCGCCGCTAGTGGCACTTCCGATGTTCCGACTAGATAGAGATCATCAGCTTCGGTGGCATAGATTTGGGCCCGATCCGTGGGGAAGAATCCCGTGCCGTACATGGCTGCTTCTCGCACGAGCACTGGTGGAATGATCGGCACAAATTGGTGGGGAGTCAAAATATCTAGGGCGAGCCGTTCGAGACTCATTTGCAGGCGGACTGCATCGCCACGCAGAAACGCGAAACGGCTGCCAGAGACTCTTGCGCCCCGTTCGAGATCTATCAGCCCTAGGGACAACCCTAATTCTTGATGGTCTCGAAGAGGTTCCGGGATAGTTGGTTCTCCAACTGTTGCGACAACTTCGTCGTCGGACTCTGAAGTCCCAGCAGGCACGCTCTCGTGGGGAAAGTTGGGAATGTCTAAGAGAAGGGCTTCTACGCTGCCGGTAGCCCGCTGGAGCTCGGCTTCGATTTGACTCAGTTGCTGCTTGACCTGGGTCATTTCCTTGAGGAGCGCCTGCTTTTGGTCTGGTCCAGCTTGAGCTATCGCCTGGCCCGCTTGTTTTTGCGTCGACCGCAAACGGTCGGCTTCTGTTTGGCCACGCCGACGTGAATCATCTGCTGCTAGCAATTGGTCAATAAGGTCGGGATCGTGGCGCTTTTTTGTGAGTCCAGCTCGGGCTGCTTCCGGATTAGCCCGGACGGCTTTAATATCAATCATCGTTTGAAAAGTATGCCCTAATACGGCGCCAATTTGCGGGGTTAAGGGACAGATGCCGCCTAAGCCCTGACCTGCTCTTTACCTGTTTGGCGACTGCCAGACGCTGAGGGCTGTTGGTTCATTGCCATGCGGATTGCTTCTTCTTCTTCTACCGATATCTCGACATCGATGGCTTTGGCTTCGATCACTGCCTTAGCGAAGACTCGTGCTTCGCTGCGGCCGTTGATGCACGTGAGAACGAGTCCTGACGCGAAATCATCCAAGAAACAGGCCGAAAACGACAAATTGCCATAGTTGTCGCCGTAGGCGTCATATCTGACAACGGCAACATGGCGCACCGAATGGGCTAGGCCTTCTCGTAGGTATCGTGTCTTCTCATCAAGCATTCGGACGTGCTCATCAAGTTGGGTGGTTACCTCAAGCTGTTTGGTCGCCAGAGAAACGAAATCGTCCTTGCCATCAGACCCCTGCAAGAGGGCGAGACGAGAACTGAGCCGATGGAATTTGGCGCCCAAGACTACGAGGCCGATAGTCAGCAACACGCAGGCTCCACCAAGAGCAAGGATTGGTACTTCAGAACTTCGCACAGTTCACAACCCCTCCAGCGCTTCGACAAACGCAGCATCTCACCACACCGACTTCTGTCATGTTATTTCGGAGTGACCCAAAGAGCAAGGAGCCCCAAGCAATTATTCAAATAGCTGCTGATCGTTGTAACCATGCCCGTGTCCGAAGCCACGGTGTCGCTACCAGGCATTCATGCGCAACGAGCAATTCAAAACGGATCAAGCATGCGGGGTGGTCTGCGGCTTCGCCGCAGGTGGATCCTCACGGTCGGCTGGCGCCTCCCTCAGGATGACGAGAGTGGTGAACAGCTGCTGATCGTTGCTTTCGTTCGAGAAAAATATAACCCAGTCCGATGGCGGCAAAGTAGAACCCGATTAGAAGCAGAGCAGTGATAAGCATGCTGGCAGCGTCGGGCGGGGTAATAACAGCGCTCACTAAAACGATGCCAGCGACCGCATATCGCCATCGAGTGAGCAGCTGACGCCACGTCACGACGTTGATAACCTGTAGAAACATCAACAGCAGGGGGAACTGGAAAGCGAAGCCCATAGCCAACATGAACTGGCAGAAGAATGCCAGATATGAGGTGGCATCTGGAATCTGGGTCACACCGGACCCAGCAAAATCGACAAGAAATGCCATTGCGCTGGGGAGAAATCTGTAGCCCATGGCAATTCCGAATGCGAAGAACACCACAATCAGGGGAAGAATCAGTCGAGCATAGTGACGCTCACGGCGAGTCAAGCCGAGGCGCACAAACCGCCAAACTTCAAAGAGCAAGCCAGGCAGGGCGACGCACAGCGCCATATATAAAGTGATCTTCATCTTGAGTGTGAAGCCAGCCGTGGGACCAAACACTACGAGCTTGCTATCAACACCAGGCCCCAGGGCGTTCAAGTACGGCTGCGAAATGAACACGAGGGCATAGTCAAATATGAAAAAGCACGCTAGGCCGGCCAGGAGAATATACAAAAGAGAGCGGGTGAGTCGGGCCCTGAGTTCATGAAAGTGGTCCCGGAGGGGCATGACACGATCAAGATTGTTCTTCCGGAGCTCGGGATCCTGCCCCTGACCGGCCCGTTTTATTGACCAGTTACCTATGACCTTGACCGCAGCACGCCCGTGGACTTGGAGCTTGCGCCACGCCTGCATCAAGGGCCCTTACGCCCGGAGCTGCGAGGATCCACGTGAAGCAACAACCTTCGACCCTTCGGGTTGCCGGCGCTCGGTTAGATCCTGATTAATTGGCGTTCCTGTCGACACATCCACTTTGCCAGATTCAGCCACACTCGACGACCCGTCCTCACTGGAGGCTGCGGTACCGTGTGGAGCGTCCATGCCAGCGCCCTGGCGGAACTCGCGTGAAGCCTCACCAACGGAGCGGGCAAACTCGGGAATTTTTTTCGCGCCGAAGAGCAGCACAATAACCGCTAACAAGATAAGTAAATGAACACCACTAAAACGCATAAATCTCCTGGCCATCACAAGCCAATGATTCACTTTAGGACCGAAAATTGGAAATCAATCGCGAGATTTGGCTAGAAGGACGCTTCGTGGTTCCCTCCACGTCCCACCACGTCATTGCGAAAGCAACTCGAAATAATCGAATCTGAGGGTAGACCTGCGGCTTCGCCCGTCAGGTCACGCTTGGCTGGCACCTCGCTCAAGGCAGACTCCGATGGATCCTCACGCCCTGGCTGGCGCCAGGGCTCAGGATGACGGAGAAGAATGAGTGCGCGAGGAGGGACTTGAACCCTCACAAGGTTGCCCTCACAGGAACCTGAATCCTGCGCGTCTGCCAATTCCGCCACTCGCGCTCGAACTGCCGGAGTCTATCACTGTTGATTCCATGTTTTCTTCTGAGCACACTGACGAGGGCACGACTGAGCAGTGAAAGACGATGGGTGCACGTCAGGCCCGAAATGTGGCAAGAATGGGGGCGTGGCGACTAGCTTAGAAGAGCTTATTACGCCCGGGTAGGGCCAGCGATGGAATAACTAGCGCGTTTGCGGCGAGGCCTGGGTGGCTCTCGTAAGGCGCGACGACGATGCGTAGCAGGCACTACTCGAGGAGGAGGAACGCAGCGAGAGCCGGCCGGGGCCGTTGCAAACGCCTTTGTTATTCCATCGCTGGCCCTAAATACCGAAAACGGACTAATTTCATGGGGATCACCGGCCCAACACCGGCCGTCTCGCTACTTCCGGTAGATTGTAACGTCAGCCGGATCCTCACAATTGTTTACGAGATCCCTACCGCCACCACCAACTGGTAGCTTTAAACTTTAATTTGGAGGACTTTTGCCAATCGCCCAATCATTTGAGCGACGCCTAGAACAATTCGTAGAGGGTTTCTTCGCCCGTACGTTTCGGTCGGGCCTGCAACCAGTCGAGCTGGGCCGTAAACTGGTGCGCGAAATGGATCGAGGCAGGACTCTAGCTCCCAACGGCATTGTCGTGGCCAACCACTATTCGGTGGCCCTGTCTAGCCAAGATGCAGAACGCTTTAGTCATTTTCAAGACGCCTTGATCACTGAGTTGAAACAAGGTCTGGAGCAAGAGCGAGAGCGTGAAGGCTGGCTGACTGTTGGCCCCCTAGAGGTCGAATTCTCTGTCAAAGACAAGTTGCGTTTAGGACGCTACGTGATAGAAAGCCGCATCGTTGAAAGCGAACGCAAAAGCAATCACCGCCTTGTTGATGCCCATGGACGTGACTTTTCCCTTGTTGGCGACTCCCTCGACATCGGCCGACTACCCGAATGCGCAGTAGCCGTTGATGACGCAAATATTTCTCGGCGTCACGCGCAACTCGTTGCCCATGGCGATGGGTATACCATCATGGACTCAGGATCAACGAACGGAACCTATGTGAACGGCTTTCGCATCCAGAGTCCAACCGCATTGCGGGACGGCGATCGAATCAAAGTTGGCAACTCGGAACTGACCTACCGGAAGTAGCTGTGCCAGTACTTGTCCTCACCTTCGCCAAGATAATTTTCATGGTCGTCCTGTGGATCTTTTTGCTGCTGGCGTTGCGTACCGTAACTCGCGAGATCCGTCTGAGCGCTTCTCAAAGCGACGCTGCCCCTGACCTGCTCCGCCGCAAGGCCGAGCTGCGCGTTGTACAGCCGAAAGAACGCAAGGGCACGCGAGTTACCCTCACACACGGCATGACCATCGGCCGTGATCCCCAAAGCGGCTTACATCTGCCTGATGATTACGTGAGTGGCACCCATGCTCGCATTGTCGCTCGGGGTGATGACTTCTTTGTAGAGGATGCCGGATCCCGCAATGGCACGTATGTCAATCATAAGAGGATCAATACACCGGCGTTAATTCGCAGAGGTGACTCTGTCCAGATTGGACGCACGGTTCTGGAGGTGATGAAGTGAGGATTCGTCACGGGGCTAACACCCACGTCGGTCTTGTCCGCCAGCTCAACGAGGACTCCTTTTTCGCCGACGATCGTCTATTCGTTGTTGCCGACGGCATGGGCGGTCACGAAGCAGGCGAGGTCGCTTCTCAAATTGCTATCGAAACCTTGGTTTCGGGACTTAGCATTCCTCCAGGTCTAGCGTCACCGGCAGCGACTCAATCGGCAGAGCCCGGAGCATTGGGCGCAACAGCCTACCAGGATGGCAGCGATCCAGAATCCGAAATCATTGTAAACTGGTTAACACAAGCAGTGAAGGATGCCAACGGTGCCATCTATACCGAAGGCACCCGGCGCGGTGACGCATTACGGATGGGTACTACCCTTACCGCCGCGTACGTCGGTGATTCCAAGATTTACGTCGCTCACGTTGGCGACAGCCGTGCGTACATTCTTCACGCATCTCGCTTGAGCCAGCTCACCCGCGACCATTCGCTCGTCGCCGATCTTGTCAGCAAAGGACAAATTAGCCCGGAACAGGCCACGACCCACCCTCAGCGTTCGGTAATTACCCGAGCGTTGGGAATTGAGCCGGCAGTAACCGTCGACTTGTACATTTTTGTGCCGAGCCCAGGCGACAGGCTGCTGCTTTGCTCCGATGGCCTTTCAGGCATGACGAATGACGCAACCATCGAAAACGTTCTTTTAACGGAGGCGGAGCCTGATCAGGCCGTAAGCAAGCTGATCGACGTCGCTTGTGCGGGCGGAGGCGACGACAACGTCACCGCTATTGTCATTGACTTTCTTGACACTGGACCAGCTACATCATCCCCAGCCGAGCGAGCAGATGCTCAGATTCCAACACCATCGCAACAAACATCCCCCCAGCTCAGCCATGTCGCCGTGCTTGACCAAGGTCAAGAGCTAGCTCGTGACCCGGCGATGACCCAGCAGGGAATCCCGCTGGTATCGTCAGATCTTGACCACACTGGCGAGTTCACTCCAACCATCAGACGTCGATTTAGATGGAAACGATGGATAGCCGCAATTGCCGTATTGGCCATCGTTGGCGTCGCCGGCTGGCTGGGAGCATCTTGGTTCATATCAAACTCGTATTATGTGGGCATCAAGGATGGCAACGTGGCGATCTATCAGGGCCTGCCTGAGCGGCTTCTTGGCAGCCGTTGGAGCGACCTGGTCTCCACTCTGGACATTCCCGTTTCGCAATTGCCCGAAAACCGTAGTCAAGAGCTGAAAACCGGTATCAAGGCAGACAATCTCGCCGACGCTCGCAAGATCGTCGAGAACTTACGCTCTCAAGTTCGGCCCATAGCGTCAGCACCCATTCCACAACCTCCGCCGGTCACGCCCCCCGCACCCAGCACATCTCTGCCAACAGTTCCGACGACCCAAGCCAGCGTGGCGCAGGCCCAACCATGACCTCCAAGAAACGTCGAACCAAGCAAAAAGATAGCTCCCGTGCCAAGCGTCGCACTGAGGCGCTACTCCTGTTCGTCGCCTATGTGCTCACGGTCGCGTGCCACCTTTTGGTGGAGCTAGCTCAAGACGACAAGATCTCAAAAGATACATATATTCTCGTCGGAGTCATGGCCGTCTGCTTCCTGGTAGCTCACATTGCCATGCGCCGCCTCGCCCCCAACGCAAGCCCAATCTTCTTGCCGGTGGCGGGACTACTCGCAGGCATTGGCTTTGCCATGGTATCTCGCCTAACGCCAGCCCAATCCGCTACTCAGGGCATGTGGCTCATTGTCGGAATCTCGGCATTTTGCATTACATTATTTCTCTTGCGTGACTACCGCATTCTCGATCGCTACCGCTACATCGCCATGGCTTGTGGTGTAGTGCTGCTTCTTCTCCCCTTGGCGCCGGTAATTGGCCATGCGGTGAATGGGTCTAACCTTTGGATAAAGCTTGGTCCACTAACTTTTCAACCAGGCGAGTTGGCAAAGATCTGTCTCGTGATTTTTTTCGCTTCCTACCTGAACGAAAAGCGCGAGCTACTAGCAATACCAACCCGCAAGCTCGGCCCGATAGCGGTCCCGGACATCAAATATTTCGGCCCGCTGCTCTCAATTTGGGGACTGAGCTTGATCGTCATGTTTCTGGAAAAAGACCTCGGCTCAAGCCTTCTTGTGTTCTCCATTTTTCTCGCCATGCTATATATAGCTACAGCCAGGATTATCTATGTGCTTGTCGGCCTGGCACTAATTTCCTTTGGCGCCAGTTTTGCCTATTCCGTTTTCGGCCACGTGCAAAAGCGTGTTTCGGGCTGGCTCGATACCTTCAATCCGGCGACCATACACGACCAAACATTTCAACTAGCCCAAGCACTCTTTGCCTTTGCGGGTGGTGGCATTTTTGGTACTGGACTCGGACTTGGTCGTCCCGAACTTATTCCGGCCGCCGCAACAGACTTTATTTTCGCCGCCATCGGTGAGGAACTTGGCTTCATTGGTGTGGCTGCAATCGTCTTATTGTTTGTGATTCTTGTTGGGTCCGGTTTTCGAACAGGCCTGCGTTGTAGTGATCAGTTCGGCAAGCTCTTAGCAGCTGGACTAGCTGCCGCTCTTGGCTTCCAGGCCTTCATTATCATGGGAGGTGTTACTCGACTCATCCCACTAACAGGAATTACCTTGCCCTTCATGTCTTATGGCGGATCATCAATTTTTTCCAACTTCATAATCCTCGCTATCTTTGTGGCCATTAGTGACCAACAAATCAGTGGACCACGCGGGGTTGGGTTGGGTCGCAAACCACGCATGCTGAACATTGGCGAGAAGGTCGCCAAAGTGGGGGCAACCGCATGAACCGACAAATCCGCAAGGTTGGTATATTCATTGTCTTACTGTTCGTGTTGTTGTTGGGCAATCTGACTTGGGTGCAATACATCAATGCCGACTCCCTCAATAACAACAAGTTCAACGGACGCCTCCTCTTGAAGGAATACCAAACCGAGCGGGGTTCAATCGTTTCGGCAGATGGGGCAACACTCGCCAAAAGCATTGCGACCGACGACAAACTCAAGTATCTGAGAACCTATCCCCAGGGTGCACTAACAGGACAAATTACGGGATACTATTCGTTCATCTACGGATCTGACTACGCCGAAAGGGCTTTCAATCGAGAGTTACTCGGTAGTGAGACTCCTGTTACATATTCATCGATTCTTCAAAGGCTAGAGGGCGAATTAGCCGGAAATGATACCACTCTCACGATCGACACACGCCTTCAAAAAATTGCGGCTGACGCCCTCGGCGAACGCAAGGGTGCAGTCATCGCCCTGAATCCCAAAACTGGGGCCGTATTGGCCTCATATTCCTACCCAAGTTTTGACCCATCAGCACTCTCAAGTCACGACGCAAAGGGCATTCGCCAAAGCTGGCAAGAGTTGCATGCCGATCCCTCCAAGCCACTTCTAGCGCGGGCCTTCCGCGAACGTTACCCACCGGGGTCAACCTTCAAGATTGTGACAGCTTCAGCTGCCCTTACCCACAACAAAGTCAAGGGGTCCTATCCCGAGCTGACCGCCCTGCAATTGCCCAACACCAAACGCCCGTTGAAAAACACTGGCAGCGAGCTTTGCGGTGGCGACCTCACCGACTCATTCGCGCACTCTTGCAACACGACGTTTGCCCAAATGGCCATGGACGTGGGCGGGACTGACATGGCAACTATGGCAGAGGCATTCGGCTTCAACGCCAAGGTGCCATTCGATTTGGGGGCAGCACGCAGTATCTATCCGAACCCAGCCGAATTCAAGCGCAACATCCCAGGGCTAGCACAATCTGGCATCGGCCAATTTGATGTGGCTGCCACACCGTTGGAAATGGCTCTTGTCGGCTCAGCTGTAGCCAACAAAGGTGTAATCATGGAGCCCCATGTGGCCGACACGGTTCGAGACCGCAAGGGCAACGTGGTCAAGACCTTTACCCCCAAGCCTTGGAAACAACCGATCACTCCAGAAATCGCCGACCAGATTGCTCAGCTTATGGAAGCAGTGGTTGACTCTGGAACTGGCCGGAATGCGCAAATAGATGGCATCCGCATCGCTGGAAAGACTGGAACGTCCCAAAACCAAGGCGAAGATCATGCTTCCTTTGTGGCGTTTGGCCCTATTGAAGATCCACAAATCGTTGTCTATGTCATCGTCGAAAATGCTGGCTTCGGGTCACGTGAAGCAGCACCAGTTGCCAAAACACTCATGGAAGCAGCGCTGAAACCAAATGGTTAAGGGGAACCGGATACTGAACGAAAGAAAAGTTGTCGTATGGTAATGCCTACAAATTTCGGGGACAGATACAGAGTTGCGAGGTCGATAGCCCGGGGCGGCATGGCTGAGGTCTTTCTCGCTACCGACACGCGCCTCGACCGGTCCATCGCGATCAAGGTTATGCACGAAGAACTGTCGAGTAACACTGCATTTCTCTCGAGGTTTGAACGTGAAGCAAGAGCTATGGCCGGGCTGAATCACCCCAACATGGTGCAGGTATATGACTACGGAGTCGAGTCCGGTGCGCCTTATATCATTATGGAATTCGTCAAAGGCAAGACCCTGCGCGACCTGCTGCGCGACCAAGGTATTCCTCAGCCCCAACGCGCCGCTGAAGTTGTCGCCGACGTGGCCGGTGCCCTCCAATTCGCCCACGATCACGGCGTCGTACATCGTGACGTGAAACCGGCCAACATCATGGTCGACACGGAAGGCATCGTCAAGGTGACCGACTTCGGCATTGCTCAAGCTGGCGATGATGAAGCGCACCTCACCCAGGTTGGCACAGTAGTGGGCACCGCCGCCTACTTCTCACCCGAACAAGCTCAAGGCAACATCGCAGATGCCCGATCAGACGTCTACTCAATGGGCACAGTGTTGTACGAGTTGATCTGCGGAAAACCACCGTTCGAGGGCGAAACATCGTGGGCCATCGCCTACAAGCACGTAAATGAAGCACCCACACTGCCTTCGCAAATACGCCCTGGCATCCCACATCCGCTAGAAGCCGTCGCCATGAGAGCAATGGCCAAAGACCCTGCCATGCGTTATCAATCAGCCGGAGACATGCAGGCTGACCTGTTGCGCTTCAGAAGGGGTGAGGTGCCGCTGGCAACGGCTGCCCTCACACGAGTTGGGGCAGCAGGACTAGCAGGAGCCGCCGTGGCCGCAGCTGGACTTACAGCGGTGTCGACGCCAGTGGGTGGAGCTACCGCCGTTGGCCCCAACGCAACCAAAACAGGCATGCCAGCCGTCACAAGCGGTCGTCGACCCCCGTCGGGGCAACGCCCGATGCCTAACAAACGCAAGCGCTGGCCTGCGGTCCTAGGCACAATCGCAGCGCTGATCGCCGTTGGTTTCGGGCTTTTCTTCCTGGTCAAGACTCTCGCCGGCGGCGGAGGAACTACCGTTCCGGATGTAAGTGGACTCAGCGTCGAGAACGCCACGACGACATTGCAGCAAGCCGGCTTTCAGGTAACGAGAGATAATCAAGTATCTCAAGATGTCGCCAAAGACTCAGTGATCAGCACCGATCCTGCAGCAGGCGAAAGGGCTCCCGAGCACTCAACTATCAAACTCGTCGTTTCAGCAGGCCCGAATGCAATAAAGGTCCCCAATGTAGTGGGCAAGTCACGTTCCGCCGCCGAAGCGATCCTCAAAGATGCCGGACTGAAACCGATCGCCGATCTTCAAGAGTCTGATAAACCGGTAAATAATGTCATCGGCCAGGATCCAGACGCCGGAACTGAGGTAGCAGAAGGCGGTACCGTGACGATAACCATTTCGAGCGGGACAAAGCAAACAACGGTTCCAGACGTAACCGGATTATCTCAAGACGATGCCACCCAAAGCCTCGACAATGCCGGATTTGGCAACTCAGTAAAAAAGGTTGACTCCGACAAAGACGCAGGAACCGTAATCAGCCAGTCTCCAGGCGCACTTGAGAAAGCCAACCGTGGTGCGACTGTCACCCTCACAGTGTCGAGTGGCCCCAAGCAAGTTAACATCCCCAACGTGACCGGCCAGAGCGCTAGCCAGGCTAGCAGCACTCTTGCCGCTGCGGGATTCAAAGTCTCAAGTCGCAATGTTCCCGCCGTCGGAGGCTGCACCGCTAACACAGTATGTAGCCAACAACCTGCCAGCGGAACAGCATCCAAGGGCAGCACCGTCACCATCCTCGTTGGGGTGTCATCAACCACCACGACTACCACGACTACCACGACCGCCCCATAGGCGACATCAGCCGTCATTGCGAGCGCAACGTGGCAACCTAGTCCGTGACTCACACCGCGGAAACGCAGGTCACGGACTAGGTTGCTTCGTCGCCCCAGAGCTGGCTCCTCGCAATGACGGGAAGACCCGCTCACAGCCCTCCTCTCCGGTGGGTTGACTGTGTACGCGAAATATGTGGGCTCCCTCGGCTCAGGTGCTGGACGGAAGGTAGACCAACGCAGGTTCATGAGCCCGGTCATGAACCTTGTTCTGGTCCAGATGCTGCAACAAGGTCGACAAAGTTCTTGATGAGACGAGTACCTTCGGTGGTCAAAACTGATTCAGGGTGGAACTGAACGCCGTATGTAGCGAGGGTCCGATGCCTCAACCCCATGATGGTGCCATCCTCGGAAGTTGCGGTCACTTGTAGATCGTCAGGCATCGTCGCTGGATCAATGGCGAGGCTATGGTAGCGAGTTGCTTCGAATGGATTACTAAGTCCGTCGAAAACGCCAGTTGAGTCATGGAAGACCTGCGATGTCTTCCCGTGGACGACTTGTTTGGCACTGCCAACACGGGCACCAAACACTTCGCCAATGCACTGATGTCCGAGACAAACACCTAACACGGGCAGACTCCGACCAAAGTGTTGTATGGCTGCCTTTGATATTCCAGCCGTAGCGGGTGGACCTGGTCCTGGCGACACAATAATTCCGTCGGGCTGGTAGTCGTGGATATCGTCCAATCCCACTTTGTCACTTCGAGCCACACTGATTTCACAACCGAGCTCACCAAGTGCTTGCACAAGGTTGAAGGTGAAAGAGTCGTAATTATCAAGCACGAACATTCTCGGTAAGCGGCTGGACAATTGATCGGGGGAAGATTGGGGCATCAGAAGTTTGCAGGCAGTCGTTGCTGAATCCACGGAAAGACATAGAACCAGAGAACAAGGCCAACAGCGAGGACAGCCATCAGAACGATGACAAACCGCTGGCTTCGGGACAGCCACCGACTATCTACGGCGTCATCGTCAGGGTAGACCACCGCAGGTTCAAGACCCCGGTCGTGACCCTCGTTCGTGACCGGGGGAGCCACTGACGTGGTCATTCCGCCGATTCCAGCAGGGTCAGATGATACATGTGCTAGGCTCACGTCGCTTTGATCGTCAGTTACCATTGCTCTCCAGTCCCTCTACCCGCCTATCGCGTCTTTTCACTATCTAACAGCTCTCTTGATCAGCCAGCAGGCAACGTTTTAATGGCAGTACCGGGCGGTGCATTTGGTTCCTCGTGTTGAGGTGCCTGTCTAGGCAGTCCTACCGAATCAATAAAGGGCCCCGATATCATGCTTGCCTGCACGATCAATCGCTCACTACGTGAATATTTCGGGTTGCACGTCGTTAAGGTGATGCGATCATCCTGGGTCACCTTGGTTACTTCTTTCGCAGCTTCAATATCTTTCTCCCCAATCGGGAATACGTTGGTCACGTCATATACAGTGCGGCCGGCTATTGTCGTGATCACAATTTGCTCGCCCGGCTTAAGCTCGTCAGCCCGATTGAATTCCGCTCCGTATGTTACTCTGTGTGCTGATATCACCGAGTTTCCCGGCCCACCTGGGAGGGCCGTCGCCGGCAGGGCACCAGGACCTCGCTGCAAGTCAAGTCTATCTACGCCGGCAACCACTGTGTTATCCACCCCGATCTTTGGAATCTCGATGCGGGCAATTGGGCCGTGGCTTTGCGAGGCACGCTCCCATTCAGCAGCCAGCTGGTCATAAAGTTCTTGGCGTTGGCTGGCATGCAAGGTATTGAGTCGAGTCTTGAACTGCGCCTCAAGCTTCTTTTGCGCGGCAAGACTTTCGAATCGTGTCCCCCAGAGCGTATAGACGACAAACAGTAGAAGCGCTGCACCCAGCGACATAAGAGCGTAACCAGCGTAGATGAAAAATCGGCGCCACCCTCTAGGCCTGGGTTTGGAGCTACGTTTGGGACTGCCACGTGAGGGTTCTGGCCCCGAGGTTTGAATGTTTCCTCCGGAGAAAACCAACGTTGGTTCACCAGTCATCGCGTAGTCCTGGGAAGTTCGCATATGGTGTTGCAAAAGGCCAGCCCCCGACGGTTTAATACGCTCAGAGACCAGTATAATGCCTCGCCGGGCGTAGTGGCCACTAGCGCAACCGCATCGCCAACACGAGACAGAGAAGGATAAGCACGAGACCAGCAAGCAGGTAAGTGTTGTTGGCGCCAGCTGCGGTTCCTGGCAACAACGAAAGGTAGTTGCCGACCAGGACAACAGCGCCAAGGATACCTAGCCCGAGGACAAGGATCCCATACCACCTTGGGCTGGGAGGCTTATTCTTCTGGGGTGGCGGCGTATATCTATTGCGTTTCGATTTTGACTCTGGCACGTTCAAAAGACTAGACGGTATTGCGTCGGTTCACGCGTCTTTTCACAGAAGTCTCGCCCACAATCGGCCAAGCGCATCCGCTCCGGCCCCCAGAATGGATCCCACATCCTGAGCTGCCCGACCTCACTCCAAACTACCTGCGATGAATTTCACGTGTGGAATTACCCACAGGTTTGTCCACAGCTGTGGATAACTCTTGGAGTTGTCAACACGTTCCCACACAGCCACTCACAGACGATTTACACAAGCTGTCCACATGACATCCACCGGTTTTCCACACCCCAGAGTCCACGGCAAGCGAAAAGAGAGCAGGCTCCAAATAAGATCGTCACCATGCAAGGGCTCTTACGAAACTGTCTCAGGCGCTTCTACTACCAGCACCATCTCTTCACGACAGTGTTTGGGAGGAGCAAATCCCTCAAAATCATCTTCTTCGTCGTCGGCCACCCGCGTCAACTTCACCTCTGTCGCGCAAACAATGCACCGAAAACGGAGGTCAAAGTTTTCCACATTCATGGTTTGACCTGAAGGTCCGTCTTCGAATGTTGCCCCAAGCATTGACAGAGTCACAATGCCGATTTTCCACAGCAAGAAGACAATCGCAATCGCGAGAAAAACTAAGATGTAGGGATGATCGCCAAGCCACTTCACGCGATCAGTTTAAACCAACACGTGAAGAATGTCCCCCCGGAACACTCCGTCTTGACAGCGAACCTCAGGCGAGGCGCTCGATGATGGTCGCGTTGGCCATGCCGCCGCCCTCGCACATGGTCTGTAGGCCAAAGCGGCCTTCGACACGCTCTAGCTCATTGAGCAAAGTGGCCATTAGTCGGGCACCAGAGGCGCCGAGTGGGTGCCCAACTGCGATAGCGCCACCATTGACGTTCACCTTAGACAAATCGGCTTTGTGTTCTTTTGCCCATGCCAATACAACTGGCGCAAACGCCTCGTTTACCTCGAAACGATCGATATCGCCCATGGACATCTTGACACTCTTGAGAACCTTGGTCGTGGCCGGAATAGGCGCGCTCAACATTATCACAGGGTCGACTCCGGCCAAAGCGAACGCAATAACGCGAGCTCGAGGCCTTAGACCCAGCGATTCGGCCGTCTTGCGCTCCATAATGAGCACAGCAGCAGCGCCATCAGTGATCTGCGAAGAGTTACCGGCAGTAATCACGCCATCGGGCTGAAAAACAGTCTTGAGAGAGGCCAGCTTCTCGAGCGTGGTATCTACCCGAATCCCCTCATCCCGCGTAAGAGTCTCACCACTGGCACCTTCACCAGTTCTAACTTCCACCGGAATAATCTCGTTCTTAAAACGACCCTCGTCAGCGGCAGCCGCGGCACGCTTGTGCGATTGAAAGGAGAACTCGTCGACTTCCTGCCGGGAAATCTTCCACTTTTCGGCCACAATTTCGGCTGATATGCCCTGAGGAACTATTCCACCGCGCCCATACAGATTGCGCTCTCGATACATCTCCATCATGCGCGCACCAAAGGGTGCCCCAAAACCTTGCTGCATGGTCGAGCCTAACGGCACCCGACTCATCGACTCGACACCCGCTGCCACGACTATGTCATATGCTCCAGCGATAACTCCTTGTGCCGCAAAATGAATCGACTGCTGAGATGAACCACACTGGCGATCGATCGTGGTACCAGGAGTGGTTTCGGGGTAACCAGCCACCAAGGCCGCGTTGCGAGCAATGTTTAGCCCCTGATCACCAGTCTGGCTAACACACCCCATGATCACGTCTTCGACGAGAGCTGGGTCAAGATGGTTCCGCTCAACGAGCGCACGTAGGGTCTCGGCAGCGAGGTCTACTGGATGCCAACCTGAGAGTGCGCCAACGTTTGGCTTGCCCTTGCCTAACGGCGTCCGTACTGCGTCAACGATGACTGCTTCGCGCATAGCAAACTCCTCTAGTGGTCTACATCTGTCATGCTAGGGCCCGCGATGAAATTAGTAGCGCGTTTACGGCGAGGAATGGGCGACTCTCGCAAGACGCGACGACGATGTGTACCGAGCTACACGAGGAGGAGGAACGCAGCGAGGGGTGTCCAGGCCCGTTGTAAACGCCTAATAATTTCATCGCGGGCCCTCGGCCCGCCGAGGAGCGTTGGGCCTAGCCGAATCCCAACTGACTCGCTCGCACCACCAGAGCGGCTGCGCAGACCAGCATCACACCCCCCACCGTGAGTGCCCGCCAAAGCGTATTCTTGGTGATATCAATAGCAAAGCCAATCCCAAATCCGGCAATGACTCCACCTAGATGCGCTTGCCAGGCAATACCGGGCAACAGGCTTATGACAATATTCAGGACGAGCAGCAAGAGAAGCTGGCGCAAAATGAGCGCACCTTGCGGTGTGCCCCTTTTCCGAATTACGACAACGAGGATGGCTCCGAATAGTCCTGCAATCCCACCCGAGGCACCCACCGCCGGCACGTTTTGGGTGGCCATGAGCACAAAGACAACCCCGCCAGCGATGCCACAGGCCATATAGAGCAAGCCATACCAGACTCGGCCTATGAGCTGTTCAAGTTGAGATCCAAGGATCCACAACGCCACCATATTGAGCAAGATGTGGAACAATCCCGAATGAATAAATAGCGAGGTGACGAGCCGGTACCACTCGCCGTTTAAAATTTGTGCCGGAAAAGCCGCCCCGAAAATAAGGATGCGCTCGTTCAGCTGGGGTGTAATTCCGGCCAGAAAGACAAGTACGTTGATGGCTATCAGGACCAACGTGACTGGTGCACCCGTTGGTGTTTGTTGCCATCCTGAGCCAGAGCACGCCGACGATCCTGCGACTCCCTTGCGGGGTGCCCCCTGTTGAGCGCAATCGGGGCATTGGTAGCCAACATCGGCCGGAATCATGCAATCCGTGCAAATTGGACGTCGACAGCGGGAACACCACACTGCCATTTGGACATCAGGATGCCGATAACAGGGCGGGTATTCCGTCTCTTCTGGGCTTACTGCCGACTCGGGCGTATCAGTCATCGAAACAAATTTCCACAGTACATCACATATATTCTGGACACTCTACACCAAGGATGGCGAGGCCGTCTCGCACAGCGATAGCTGTTGCTGCGGCCAACTCGAGCCGAGCCTGTCGAAGGGCAGGATCTTCAGCAAGAACACGCAGATCCGTTCGCTCACGTGCTCCCGCAGTTTGATAACTGGCCCAAGCATCGGTAATCGCCAATACTCCGTCTGCCAAGAAGGACGGGTCGTCTGACGCCAACGCTTGTCTGGCCGCAGTAGGCAACAATGCTATTGCTTTCACGACTCGATGCTCCAATGGATCGTCCAAGAGTGACCGAACTGGAGACCCTTCACCGCCGATGTCGGTACCCCCGTCGACCGTTAGGGCCGCTTCGATATCAACCCCCGCTTTTGCCAGGATCGAACAGATACGCGCAAACGTGTACTGAACCCGGGGCGCAGTTTCACCCTTAAACGAAACAGCTTCGTCCAGGTCGAAATCGAAGTCTGCCGTGCGCCGCATACGCACTTGACTGAACAGGACCGCTCCTATGCCGATCTGCTCTGCTGTCTGAGCCAGCTCTTGACCCTCCGTTGATACGCCTTCGCTAGAGGTCTCACCAGCGACTTTGGCATCCGCAGATTTTAACCGACCCTCAACCTCGTCCATGGCCCGCTGATGAGCCTCGTCAAGTACGTCGTCCAAGGCCACTGCATCGCCGCCACGGGTCTTTGCCTTGCGTCCACCCAAACGCATTTGGCCAAATCCGACGTGCGACAGACCGGCAGCCCAGGCATAGCCGGCCCTTTGCATTGCGGCAAAGAATGACCTGAATCGCCCACCTTGACCCACGTCAGTTAGGTACACACAACGGTCGAAGGTGAAATCGTGATAGCGCTCAATTGCCGCAGCAATGTCACGGCCTTCGTAGGTAGAAATCCCTTGACTGTTGACAAGCACGATCGGCTGGAAGCCGTCTTCGGGAGGCACGAAAATTGAGCCATTTTCCGGGTCGACAGATGCCGTTCCCGTCGCTACTAGAGACCTCGCGACGCCAATTGCCTCATCAAAGTAACGGCTTTCTCCCCTGTACTCATCAAAATGAATGTCGAGTCTCGAGTAAGTCTTGTCTAAGGCCTCGGTGGTTGAGGTGACAATCATTTGCCAACGTTGCTGAGCGATACGATCGTTGCTGCTGAGACGCTTGAGCCACCCCCTGGCTGCCGATTTCACCCGTTCCGGTTCCGCTTGTTCCTCAAGGTTTGCTTCAACGTAAAGCTCTTGTAGCTTCTGTGGAGATAACGCAGGCAACTGGTCGGTCGAGCTTGAATCAGGATCAAGCTCGCTCAGTTTGTACAGCAGCAGAGCCATGTTGTGCCCATAATCACCAAGATGGTTTAGACGTACAACTTTGAACCCTCGAGCTTCATAGAGCCTTGCCAGCGCCGCTCCAATTGCAGTGCCTCGAAGATGGTGGAAGGCAAGCTTGCGTGCCGCGTTCGGTGAAGAGAAATCGATGACAATTCTCCGGCCCCGGCCCTCTGCCCCAGCAACAAATCCGCCTGGCAGATCAGAATTAAACGACTGGCGAACTGCCCCAATAGTGTCAGAAGCCAAGCGGCCACGGTCCCAGAAAATATTCACAAATGGACCTTGCGCTTTGGCCTCGGCCACACATTCAGCCCGCATAGCGGCCTCACTGAACCGGCTAGCAAGCTCATTGGGGTTAACACCCATAGACTTCGCAAATCGATGACAGGCAATAGCAACATCGCCTAAATCGTCACGTGGAGGAACAGACAATGACGAACGCAAGTCTTGGGCAGAAATCGCGCTCTCTTGCGCAAGCGCTACGATCAGATCATCCTTGAATTGAGATATGGGATCCAAGCTGTCGGCCATTTCATTTGAACCATTTCGCTAGCGAGTGAATCCAACACTCAAAAAGTAAACTGCCAGGGCCAGAGGTGAAAGTCTAACCTCATCGAGGCTTAGGGCCTGTCGGAGAATTACTTAGTCGTTTGCAACGGCCCGGATCGCCCCTCGCTGCGTTCCTCCTCCTCGAGTAGGCCTGCTACACATCGTCGTCGCGCCTTGCGAGGGACACCCCGGCCTCGCCGCAAACGCGCTACTAATTCTCCGACAGGCCCTTACCGTGGAGATGAGGGGATTCGAACCCCTGACCCCCGGCTTGCAAAGCCGGTGCTCTACCAACTGAGCTACATCCCCAAATCAAACTGCCCGCATCGCTACGCTATTTCTTGCCACTGATTCGCTCTCGGTGGTCTTCGGCCTCGACACTGGGCCCTCAGTAGAATTACAGCGATGCCGACACAAACAAGCGCTCCCACCGCAACACCAGCCCGTAGTAAGTACTTGCTCACATGCCACCAACTTGTTCTCATCGCAACGAGCAGCGCGTGGGGCTACCTGGATTCGAACCAGGGACCTCATCCTTATCAGGGATGCGCTCTAACCAACTGAGCTATAGCCCCGAGAGGACGTCCACGATACCACACCATAATGGCCCGCTATGGAATAACATAGCGGGCCATTAGCCCGAACTCCCCCGAGATGTTGCGAGTAGAAGAGCCAAGAATCGCACTGGGCTTTAGCTGGTTTCCTTGAATTCAGTGGTGGCAATTTCGGCTGTAATAGTTTCATTGGTCACAGCGCCGACACCGCTAGGATGGAGTTGATCACCGAGGGACGCCGAAGCACTACTCACGGAGGTCTCGGCATTTGTCACTGCAGGGGGCGGTACATCTGGCTTCAGCCGGGCGCCAATCTTTTGACCCGAGGTCTTAATCGCCCCTACAGTGCGTCTGGCAATCAACCTGCGCCCCTGGGGGGCCACTGACAACACGGTGCCTGTCTCAAATGCGAACCCGCCCACCATATCGGCAATCAAATTGTAGAGCAGCGCCAGCAACGTAGATACGCCAGTCAAAGCAACAATAAACAGAGCATCGGCAATGAGTGCCACCTTCAACATGGAACCGGGCCGAAGTTTAAACGAGCCTGACACGAAGCTACTTATCAGGCGCTCGAATTTAGCCATCCAACCCAACGCAGCCAAGAAATTCCAAAAGATGACCGCTGCGACTAGCCAGATCAGGCCGCAAATTAGAAAAAATACAAATGTGACTTTGACGACTGACCAAAGGTCGATATGACGCACAACACGCTTGTTTGACACCTGTGTTCCCGACATCTCGGACGCACCCGGACCCTTCACGACGACATTAGTCATAGTTTACTCCATGCCAAATCGACCATGTTCCACACCCAGTAGGCTAGTTTGGCACTAGCGGACCACACCGACGAAAAGGCAGACAACGTGTGTAGTGCATCCGGGGAGTAAATGCGTATTTCGCTTCGGAATCGCTGGCAAGTTAGGGGAACAAGCCGTGAAACGTGACCGAATCATCAGCCTCGTAGGTGTCGTTCTAATGGTGATAGCGCTCACTCCGTTGCTGTCATGGATAAAGAATGCTGCACAGGTGTTTCCTTCTGCTCCAGGCGATAGCTTGTGGACATTTCAGATCCCGAGCGGCTTTCTCTTGAGTGGCGCCAACTCCGGCAGTGGGAGCCAGCCTGCATTACTGGCCTTAGCCGCGATCATACCGATCGGGCTGCTCGTGTGGATGCTTCTGCCACCCTTGTGGCGGCGCATTCTATTCATTGCGTGGGGTGTTCTGGGACTAATACTGTGCCTCGACGTCTACCTGCAGATGGGATCGGCTATTAAGGCGGCTCACGTTTCATCCTCGGCCTTCCACTTCTTAGGCTACGGCTGGATGCTTTTTGCGCTCGGTTCAGTCGGTGCCGTTGTCGCCGGAATCTTAGTACCCGCGGAAAAGAAGGGGTCCGCCGCTGCGTTTGAGACTCCCACGGCCTCAGCACCCCCTAGCCCCGTTGTGCCATCCAAAGCAGCGCCACTCTCAGCCCCGCCTCCAACGGCTCCAGCCCCGCCTCCCTCTGCTCCAGCCCCGCCTCCCTCTGCACCAGCGCTGGTGCCTCCGGCGGCACCAGCGCCAGCTCCACCTTCACCGCAACCCTTCCAGCCTCCGCCTCAACCCGCTCCTCCACCACCTCCACCACCTCAGCCCCAGCCTGCACCACCTCCAACGCCGACCCCTCCGCCCGCACCAGGCAAGCACAAACACGATTGGCCCGGATAGGTCTGCCGACCAACAGAAAAAGCAGCCTCGACAGCACAGAAGCCCCCTTTCTGATCAAGATTCTGATCAGAAAGGGGGCTTCGTTAGGTCAGAGGGGATTCGGATAGAGCTGTCAAGGACCCCAGGAATTTCCCGGAAAATTCCGAAAAAAGAGGGCGGACGCTACTCTTCGATTTCTATTTCAATCTCGATTTCGACTGATTCACAGGCGACAGCAGTGATGTGTTCACCAGATGTCAGAGCTATCATCTTTACACCAGTTGCGGAGCGCCCTTGTCGACTAACACCACTAGAATCCTGGCGAATCATAACGCCTGAGCTGTTCATGAGAATGACTCTGTCACTTTCCTCAACAACAAGCGCTGCAACGATTTGGCCCTTGTTCTGCGGCAATTTCATCGCTACCAGCCCGAGGCCGCCCCGCCCTTGAGGGCGAAAGTCGGTCACTGGTGTCCGCTTACCAAAGCCAAAGTCGGTCACCATCAGGACATCGAGACCATCTCTGGCCACTGCTGCCGACACGACCTCATCGCCGGTGCGCAGGGCTATGCCCCTCACTCCCCCAGCGCTGCGTCCCATCGCTCTCACATCAGACTCGGCGAAACGTATTCCCATGCCCTTGCGAGTCACGATCATTGCGTCTTCGTCACCAGACGTGGTTAGAACACTGACTAACTCATCATCGTCCCGCAATCGAATGGCAATGATTCCATCACGTCGTGACGAATCATATTCCTGAAACTTTGTCTTCTTGACAACGCCAGCCTTCGTCACCATTACCAGATACCGCATGGTCTCGTAGTCACGGGCATCGATTATCGCTTGGATTCTCTCACCACTCGACACGGGCAAAAACTGACCGAGGGCAGCGCCTTTAGCCGTCCGATCCCGGATCGGAATTTCGTGCGCCTTGATCCGGTAGACCTTGCCCCGGTTCGAGAAGAACAGCAAATAGGAGTGGGCCGTGGTCGCAAGCACATGCTCGACGTAGTCGCCATCGCGCAACTTGCCGCCGGTCACGCCTCGACCGCCCCGACTCTGGGTCCGGACTGCTTCCTGGGCGACAGCCTTGATGAAGCCATTGCGAGTCAGTGTGACAACTACTTCTTCGTCGTCTATCAGATCTTCGATATCAAACTCACCAGCATCAGAGATGATCTCGCTACGACGAGCATCACCGAAACGCTCTTTGGCATCCGTCAGCTCATCTTTGACCACACCACGCAACTTTTCGGGATTGGCCAAAATCGATTCCAATTCAGCAATGGTCTCAGCCAATTGCGCTAACTCTTCACGGAGCTTGGTCATTTCCAGAGACGTGAGGCGCCGAAGCGGCATGTCAAGTATGTGATTGGCCTGAATTTCACTTACGCCAATTTGTTCCATAAGTGACGTGCGGGCGGCATCAACATCGCTGGATGCTCGAATGATCGCAACCACTTCATCGATACGATCAAGAGCAATGAGCAGACCCTCAACGATGTGCGCCCTCGCTTGAGCCTTCGCTAAGCGGAAATTGGTGCGGCGCTCGATAACCTCGATCTGGTGCGCAACATAGTGCGACACCAGCTCACCCAGCGACAGTGTTCGAGGGACACCGTCGACAAGCGCCACCACATTGGCACCGAAAGTGTCTTGAAGCTGCGTGTGCTTGTAGAGGTTGTTAAGCACAACATGTGCATTTGCGTCACGTCGCAATTCGACGATCAAACGTGGACCATCTTTGTCAGAATGGTCCGCAACATTAGCGATCCCGTCAATCTTGCCGTCGCGTACAAGGTCTGCGATACGTTCAGCAGTTCGCTGCAGCGAAGCCTGGTAGGGCAGCTCTGTGGCGATAATTCGCTGACGACCGGACTTGAGCTCAACAATCTCGGTCCGAGCCCGAACCTTAATCGAACCCCGACCTGTCATGTAAGCATCGCGAATACCGCTCCTACCCACGATCAATCCGCCTGTCGGAAAGTCGGGCCCCTTCACAAATCGCATCAAATCTTCTGATTGCGCCTCAGGGTTGTCGATCGCATAAATGACTGCATCAACGACTTCCGTTAGGTTGTGCGGAGGAATATTCGTTGCCATACCAACGGCAATACCAGAAGATCCATTCACTAAAAGATTCGGAAACCTACTCGGAAGCACAACTGGCTCTTTGTGCTGGCCGTCATAGTTCTCAACGAAGTCAACAGTGTCTTCATCAATCCCTTCCAGCATCCGCATAGCGAGATCGTTGAGGCGGGCCTCTGTATAACGCATGGCAGCGGCAGGAAAGTCGATCGAACCCCAGTTTCCCTTTGGGTCTATGAGCGGATGACGCATGGCAAAATCTTGGGCCATACGAACCAAGGCATCATAAATGGCCGAGTCGCCGTGGGGGTGGTAGCGAGCCATAACGAGGCCAACAGCGTTCGCGCTCTTTTGCCTCTGACGATCCGGACGCATGCCGCTTTCGAACATCCCGTACAAAATGCGCCTGTGCACAGGCTTGAGTCCATCACGCACGTCAGGCAAAGCTCGAGACACGATCACCGACATGGAGTATTCCATGAAGGAGCTTTTCATCTCTTCTTCAATGTCGATAGGCACAATGCCTCTGGGTAGCTCTTGTGACTCCAGAGGAGGCGTAGGTGGAATGGGTGGTTGAGGGGGTGGTTGCATGGAATCTGTCATATCACATCAAATATCCAAGAATCGGACGTCACTAGCGTTGGCACGAATGAACTCTTTTCTCACTTCAACATCGTCACCCATCAAGGTGGAGAAGATTTCGTCAGCGATTGCCGCATCATCAATCGTCACTTTTCGCAAAACCCTTGTTTCAGGATTCATAGTTGTCGACCACAGCTCTTCATAGTCCATCTCGCCCAGACCTTTGTATCGCTGAGCAGAAGGTAACTTCCTGTCAGCATGTTCGCCACGGAGCACCTCAAGCTCACGATCGCTGAAGAGATAGTGGATGTTGCGATCAATTCGTTGAGCAAACAGTGGCGGCTGGGCAGAATAAACGTAGCCAGCTTCAACAATTTGGGGCATGTAGCGGAAGAAAAATGTGAGTAAAAGTGTGCGGATGTGGGACCCGTCAACATCAGCATCGGCAAGGGTGATGATCTTGTGGTAGCGCACCTTGGACAAATCGAAGTCTTCGCCAATTCCAGCCCCGATCGCCGAGATAAGCGACCGAACTTCGTTGTTGGCGAGGACCTTGTCGAGGCGTGATTTTTCGACGTTGAGAATCTTTCCCCTGATAGGCAAGATTGCCTGAATATCGCGCACCCTTGCCTTGACTGCGGAACCACCCGCCGAATTACCCTCAACAATAAAAATTTCGCACTCATCAGCAACTGTCGATGTGCAATCAACCAGTTTACCCGGCAGCCCTCCGGCGTCCATAAGGCCCTTGCGGCGAGTAAGCTCACGTGCCTTACGGGCAGCTAGGCGACTTTGAGTCGCTAACTTACATTTCTCGATAATGAGTTTTGCTTCACCCGGATGTGCTTCAAGCCAGTCCCCCAACAGTGAATTCATTGTGGTCTGGACAAAGCTTTTCATTTCGGTGTTGCCAAGCTTTGTCTTTGTCTGTCCCTCAAATTGTGGATTGGACAACTTCACGGACAAAATACCTGTCAAACCCTCTCGACAGTCTTCACCGGCAAAGTTCTCATCTTTAGGCTTCACCAAATTCGCTGCCTGAGAATATCGATTTATCGTGTTAGTCAGGGCCGCTCTGAAGCCCTCTTCATGCGTCCCACCCTCGTGCGTATTAATCGTGTTGGCGAAACTGAAAACTGACTCTTGATAAGTATGGTTCCACTGAAGCGCTATCTCGAGCTCTGCGATACCAGCACCGTCAAAGTCTTCCCGCTTGCCGGAAAGATAAATCATTGAAGATATGAGAGGCTCTTTTTTCGCATTTAGATGCTTAACAAAGTCTTGGATACCTCCTTCAAAATAGAAGTCGAAGACAGCTGGGGCTTCATCGTCAATTGTGGGACGCTCATCGACAAAGCGTAAACGAACGCCTCTGTTGAGGAAAGCAAGCTCACGTATTCGCCTTACCAAAATGTCGGAATCGTATTTCGTCGTCTCGAAGATTGTGTCATCAGGCCAGAATGTAACAGTCGTGCCGGTCAGATCAGTATCACCGACTCGTTGCAAAGGACCTGTCGAATGGCCACCATTTGCAAATTCCTGCCTAAACTCTCCACCATCACGAGCAACCTCTACCAGTAACCGTGATGACAAGGCATTGACAACTGAAACTCCCACACCATGTAGTCCACCAGACACAGCATAGCTACCGCCACCAAACTTGCCACCCGCATGCAGAATCGTGAGAACTATCTCAACAGCACTGACACCGGGAAATTTCGGATGCTCTTCTACAGGAATACCACGACCGTTGTCGCTGACTCGCACTCCACCATCGGCGAGAATCGTGACCTCAATCGTGTCGCAATATCCGGCCAACGCCTCGTCAATCGCGTTGTCGACGACCTCGTATACCAGGTGATGAAGCCCACGAGGGCCCGTGGATCCGATATACATGCCGGGCCGTTTGCGGACGGCTTCAAGACCCTCAATAACGTCAATATCGGAAGCTTCATAAAGGGATTTGTCGGGTGACTTTTCCGTGCCTTGTGCCTGCTTCGAGTTAGCCCCATCAGCGGCATCGGAGTCAGCTTCAGATCTTGTTTGAGAACCCGCCATATTTCTACTCACACCTAAAGTCTCTGGCGCCTTCAAAAAGGCACCCATGTTTGGCACCCGCCGCCCCAACCAAAAAAGAGTTAATCAAGCCCGCCATTGACAAGAAATTCGATTTAGTAGCCGCCGGCGAGATATCGCCTAGCGCCTCGATTACGTAAGGCTCAAGGATACCACAAGCACTCTAACGAAACGGGGCAAAACCCATGTGGACAAAAGGAGAAGCCTCAACTCTTGTCAGCCACTAAGTGTGGGAAGCGGGCCCATTCCTACAAGACCACAACGCCCTTGATGATGTCATCACCTAATGCCTCGTTGCATGTCAACCGAATCGCGTCGGTGGCATAGCGCAACCGAGTCGCACCTACCGCATCAATGGCCCTGATCGTCAAGACACCGTCACGAATGCGGACAGGGGTACCCGAATCAGCAAGGTCTTTGCCAACCAGAGCCAGCCAAGGTTCTCTTGTGTCGAAACCGAGATCAAGAAAGACGTCAAAACCAGAGCTTCTTGTCCATCTTGTGATCAGGTCACCAAGAGCGACCAGGTCACGACGGCCCCGATACGAATTCGAGCTCTCCTTAACCACTATCCCTCAGCTCCAAATGTAACTATTCACTTACCACCGGCCTCGAGGCCAGGGGACCCGGGACTATCGTCAAATTGCATAGGGCCCGCGCCTCCCTCTGCCACAACAGATAGATCTCCAAACTCGCGTACGTGACTTACTAATAGCGCATCTTGCCCTGCTGTTCCAGTGGCTGATATCAAAGTTTGAGCTTTTGGGAGTCGTGATAGCAGAGCCATTCGTCGACTTTCATCTAGTTCAGACAAAACATCATCGAGTAAAAGAACGGGTTCCTCACAAAGAATTCGCTCAAGAACTCGGAGTTGGGCCAGTTTAAGAGCGATAGCCAGCAAGCGCTGTTCGCCTTGAGATGCCCGTGTTCGAGCATCACGTTCGCCAATCGTAAGGTCAACATCGTCTCGGTGAACTCCTACAAGGGTCACACCACGGATCAGCTCGTCACTCAATCGCTGCTCCAAGGCATGTTTCAGTGCCGCCGACAAGTCGGGCTGGGAGATTTCTGGCGTTTCGGCCAGCATCGAATATTCAGAGCCTTCCCGAGATAGCCAGCTAGGCCAATAGCGCATAGAAACATCATCGAGCGCAAGTTCTTTGGCGGCAAGTGTGAACTCGGGCGCAAGTAGTCTCACAGCTTGCATCCGCTCCATTGCCATCGACGTCGCCTTTTCAACCACTAGCTGCGTCCACGTGTCGAGAGCAGCTGACGCTCCAGTGGCACGACCCCGCAAAGAACGTAACAAGCTGTTGCGTTGGCGCAACACACGCTCCCATTCAGAACGCACCTGCTGTGTTCGGGGGGCGAAAGACTGCATGGATTCGTCAATACAGTCTCTGCGTAAACCCGGTGCGCCTTTTATCAAATCAAGATCATCGGGCGAAAAAACGACTGTCCGGAGAAGGCCAAAGACGTCTTTACCCCTCTTGCGTTGCACACCATTGACTTCCATGAGACGACCGCCGCCGAGTGTCAGCGAAATACTAACATCACGATCCTGCCGGCTAAATTGCCCAGAAATCCGCGCTTTGTCTGACCCGAGCATCAACAGAGCATTGTCGTCGGACGCACGAAATGACCGACCTGTGGAAAGCAAATATATTGCCTCTAGCAACGAAGTCTTACCGGCACCATTTGGCCCAGAAATTACAGTGACACCAGGGGCAAATTCAATCTCAGTCGAGCGATGATTGCGAAAGTTAATCAGCCCCAAACGCTTTATCTGCACAGCTAGGGGCCCTATACCCGCACAGGCATCAACAAATACTGGTAAGAGTCTGAGTCCAGCTCACGGATCATTGCAGGCTTGAGAGGATCACTGGTCTCTATGAGAATGTGCTCACCTGAACAAGCTTCAATACCCTCACGCAGGTACGCAGGATTGAAAGCTATCGTCATCGGCTCTCCCGAGTAGTCGCCCTCAATTTCCTCATCTGCTTCCCCACTCAATTCTGGATCGACGGCTAACAAGCGAATTTCACCGTCACTCAATGAGAGTCTGACAGGAGTCGAATCACGAGCGAGTAGAGCTACTCTGCGCAACGCATCCAACAAGACATCTCTTCCAACTTCGAGACGATTCGCAAAGTGCTCCGGAATTAGCTGGTTGTAGCTGGGGAAACTGCCATCAATGAGCAATGCAGTTATGGTCGTGTCACCAATGCGAAAGGCAATGCGCTTGTCGTCAATGCCAACACCCACAACAGGGTCAGTTTCATTTGGAGGAATCAATCGGGCCAGTTCCACTAAAGCTTTCGCCGGCAACAGTGCGGAATCGTTCGTTCCTAGAAACGAGTTAATCCCCATATCACGTAATGCCAAGCGGTAAGAATCGGTGGCAACGAATCGGATCCCGTCCTCTCCTGATGACAAGAGTACGCCGGTGAGGACAGGCCGCGTGCGATCAGAGGTCGCAGCGATAACCGTTTGATCTATCGCCTCAACTATTGCCCCGGGAACTAGATCAACAAATGGTGATTCCACCACTGGAAGAGTTGGGAAATCATCTCGCGAATAGGTCCGCAATGAGAATCGACTCTTCCCAGTGGATATTCGAGCTAGCCCATCGTTATCCACAACGATATCCACAAGGCCAGAAGGCAACGAACGGACGATATCTCCGAACAACCGGTGCAAAACGGTTTCGCCAGGAGCCGACACTTCCGCCGTGAGAGAAGTCTCAATAGCCAACTCACCATCGGTTGCACTAAGGATGACCTGGCCATCTGTCGTAGTTCTCAGCAAAACTCCCGATAGCGCCGCAAGAGTAGCTTTAGCTGGAGCTGCTCTGAATGCGATTGTTAGCTTGTCATTCAGCGTGTCCTTGTCACAACGAAAGGCCAACGCCGCCTCTGAGTGAGTTAAGATATCCACAGGTTTTCTCCCCTACTGATTTTTGTTTATATATAACTGGTGGTGGTAGTGGGGCCTGTTGATATGTGGATAACTTGCTGCCGTGCTGGCCCGGCCCCATTTATGATCTCTAAGATGTTCGCGCAGGCTGTGGACGAGTTGTGGACACATTGTGACTAACCCAACTTGATCGTGTTTGCTAGTTCGTTGACCTGTTGAAGAAGCTGCCTACGCTCGTGCATAAGTTGTTCAACCTTTCGTTGTGCGTGTAAAACGGTGGTGTGGTCGCGACCGCCAAAAATTTCACCGATACGAGGCAGCGACAGTTCCGTCAGCTCTCTGTGTAGGTACATAGCCACCTGCCGAGCATTGACGAGGGGGCGACGACGACTTGGGCCGAGTATGTCTTCAATCGAGATTTTGTAGTAGTCAGATGTCTCGTGCAGTATCAATTCCGATGTCACCTGCCGACGCCCGGCGTCACCAATGCCTGCGAGCAGATCTTCTGCCCGGCTAAGTGAAATTGGAACGCCTTCCAACTTCGCGTAGGCAGCGATTCTGTTCAGAGCTCCCTCGAGAGCCCGAATGTTGTCAGAAATTCGAGTGGCGATGAATTCGATCACCTCGCCTGGTACAGACAAGAGCGATCTTTCCGCCTTATTTCGCAAGATTGCGATCCTCGTTTCGAGATCAGGTGGTTGGACATCTGTCATAAGGCCCATCTCAAAGCGAGAACGCAAGCGGTCCTCGAGAGCGGAAATTTCTTTTGGTGGGCGATCCGAAGCGATCACAATTTGGCGATTTGATTGGTGCAAACTGTTGAATGTGTGGAAAAACTCATTCTGAGTCTCAATCTTCCCGGCCAGAAACTGAATGTCGTCAATAAGTAAAATATCGGTGGCACGATACCGATCACGAAACGCAGTACGCCGATCAGCTCGAATCATTTCGATGAACTCGTTGGTGAACTGCTCGCTTGACGTATAGGTGGCACGCAGGTTAGATGTCGTCCATATATAGTTGACGATTGCATGCAGCATGTGGGTCTTGCCAAGACCCGTGCCGCCCCAGATAAAGAGGGGGTTATATCCGGTAGCTGGGCTCTCAGCTACAGCCAATGCTGCGGCGTGAGCGAATCGATTTGATTCACCAATGATGAAGTTATCGAAGGTATTCGTTGGGACAACCTTGGCTGCATTGCGACTATTCGGCGTGGCGCCGGTAGAAAGGGATTGTTGCATGTCTTGCTGTGAGGTGTTTAGTGTCGAGTTGTCCTTTTCGTGGTGTGCTGAGGCAGTGTTTGCAAACCCAAGTTGGTCAAGCGGTCCAGCATTGGGTCCTATTGGGTCCTCAGTTGGATCTGGCTGGGCCAAATCGCGCTCAGGAGTAGTGACAACTAACGAGAAGCTGAGTTGTCGTCCGGCAGCGTCTGAGATGGCAGAACCAACGTGTGGCCGGTAGCGACTTTCGATGCTTTGCTTGAACAAGTCCGCTGGGACAGAGAGAGCTAGATTGTCATCATTGATGTCCAAGGGTTCAACAGCAGAAAACCATGCCCTCCATGCTGGATCTCCGAGCTCAAGTCGGAGGGAATCTGATGCAGCATCCCAAACTGATCTTGCTGCCGCTGAGTCAACCACTGAGTTAGTTCCCCTCTTTTACCTAATAGTGTGAGGGCCTCTCACTTTGCACGTACACAGAATTATCCACAGCTGTGGATAGCCTAGTGACTCTGGGTTGAGAACACCTAGCCGGTAGCCGAGGATATCGCAAGTTACAGTGCCGAGTTGGATCAAAATAGCAGGATAGGCCACATCTGGCAATAGGCGGCCGGACAAATCCGTCCCCTGGTTGGTGAATCTGCTGCTAGTCGATGGTGCGGTCGAGGATGCACAGCTAAATTTCATAAAGGGATACGCTGTGAAGGCCTGTGGATAACGATCCGGATTTATTTCTCTCCGAATGGAAAGTTGCCCTTTTCTGGCAACATTGCTTACCGGTACTGCTACTGTTTTTGGGATAGCTTGACTACTACTGAGCACAATGGTCTAGCTCTTCGGTGGACTCGTAGGGGTTGGCCGGAATTGCTTTGGTGAGATCCTAACCTGGCCATGAAGTATTTTTGTGTGACTGCTAGCGCTGGACTTTGCTGGCAGGTATCTTTGCGGAGAATTGTATGAAAAGAACGTATCAACCCAACAACCGTCGGCGGCACAAGAAGCATGGCTTCCGCAAGCGGATGCAAACTCAATCTGGGCGAGCGGTGTTGGCCGAGCGTCGACGCAAAGGTCGTCACCGTTTGAGCGTATAGTCATTGGGTTTGGCTATTTCGGCTCAGGAATTGGCGTCTATCTTGCGCAGTGGGTCGGTACCTCTTGTACAGAGCAACGAGATCTCAGATTAGACAAGGTTTAAAAGGGGGCGCAAGAGTCCGCAAAGGGCAAATTAGTGTCATTCGGGGCCAAGGGTCACCTGGAGTAGCTTACGCGATAGGTCGAAATATTGGCAATGCGGTCGTCCGAAACAGACTGCGTCGGCGTATTCGAGCAATTTTGGTAGAGGACATAGGCTCTAACCGAGTCACGGTCACTCATCTCGTGATTGCACATCCCGGTGCGGAGAATCTAAGCTACCAAGAGATTTCGAAATTGATTTGTGGGTGTTTCGAGGAACTAGATGGTCGAGAGAAGAACTGAACATTCCAGCCACGTGAGCGGCACGGTTGAACGTATAGCAGTAACCTGCATTCGTCTCTATCAAGCGATATCTGCGACTAGACCGCCGCATTGTCGATTCGATCCATCTTGTTCAGAGTTCACCCGCCAAGCTATTGAGGTGCATGGATTTGGTCGAGGCGTCCTCTTAGGCATCGGGCGCATTCTCCGCTGTCATCCATGGGGTGGCCACGGTTACGATCCCGTTCCGGACCCAATTGAAATTGAATTTGAAAGGTACTCACAATTGCAGGGACTGATCTGACCATGTTTTTTAGCAGCATTCTGGCGGCTTCAACGAATCCAATTGAAATTATTTTTGGCGCAATTGAGCGGGGCCTTGGCTCGGCACTTGCTGGAATCTATGCGGTCATACCGTCATACGGTTTTGCCCTCATCCTCTTAACAATTGGAATTCGCCTCGTACTTTTCCCCATCTATGCCAAGTCGACCAAATCGATGCGCAAGATGCAGCAACTTCAACCGCACATGAAGAAGCTGCAGGCTAAGTACAAGGACGATCGAGCTCGCCTTAGCCAAGAGCAGATGGCGCTTTTCAAGGCTAACAAGGTGAGTCCGATTTCGGGATGTTTGCCTCTCATCCTCCAGATGCCGATCCTGTTTGCAATGTTTCGCGTGATTGGCGGACATGCCCAGAAGACAGCTAAAGGTGCTGTTTCTATCTCGTTCATTCCTTCTGGCTCCTCTCTGTATAAGGCTCTCATAGGGTCGACACTCGCTACGCCGACTGCGGCGGCAATATTTCTTGGCATGAACCTTGGAGCATCACCCCTGGACGCGATCACTTCTCCGGCAGTTCCCATCTACTTGAAGATTCCATACGTGCTAACGATTGCAGCAATTGTGGCCACTGGTTGGTATCAGCAGAAGCAGATCCAGGCAAAGAAGGTCCCGGGAGCTCCGGAAATGCCTCAGGCAATGCAATCTGTGACGAAGATCATGCCAATCTTCTTTGGCGTTCTGTCCCTAACTTTGCCTACCGGCGTGAATGTCTACTTTCTCACTTCTAACTTGTTCCAAATTGGACAGCAATATCTCATGTTTCGGAACAGAGGCGGCGCCGACGATGTCGTTATTCCGACTGCTGAACAAAAGCAGCAAATAGCACAAAAGCGGATGTCTAGGACATCACCTGTCTCTAAAGATACCAATACCACCTCTGGTGCCAAGTCGGAGTCCAAGGGCGCTATTGATGGACCTAAAGCCCAAAACAGGAAGCGGGTGCCCCAGAAGGTGCAGCCTGGCAGCAAAACGGCCAAGCCAAAGCGTGATGATGAAAATGACCGCGGCAAGTGAATTACAATCGTCGGATACGACATGGCTGATTCTTGAGGGAAAATCGAATCCCGCAAGGATTGGCACGATGCCACTTGGTGAAATATCTAGGAGACCGATGGTGGCCGCAATGTCTCCACAAGGTTTAGCACACGAGAAGTAAGAGGATAGACGAATGACTGGATGGCAAGAAGTTCAAGGAACCGATCGCGAGGCTGCCCTGTCTGAGGCAGTTCGTATCTTAGGAGTTGCACAAGACGATCTCGAAATCGGCGATCTCCCCGCTGATGGCGAGGGCGTCAGGCTAATTGTCAGGCGACGCGATGAGAGTGATGACGTATCGGCTGCAGATGAGGAAATCATCTTCGAAGATGGCTCCAGTGATGACAGTCCTGAGCTAGACCAGGCCTTGCTTGCGTCGCAGCAGGAAGTAGTCCTTGACTTTATTGAGGAATTGCTTGAGTCGTTCGACCTCGAGGGTGAGATTGCCGCGGAGTTCAACGACACGGTCCTCTATGTTGATATCAATGGGGACGATCTTGGATCTCTGATTGGTCGGCGTGGCAGCACCCTGGCTGCTCTGGCGGAAATTACTAAGACTGTTGTGCAACGCCGCACGGCAGCTCGGGTCAGATTGCACTTAGATGTACAGGGATACCGAGCCCGACGCCGTGAAGCACTTGAGAAGTATGCGATGAAGCTATCAAATGATGTATCTCGGACCGGAGTCGAAAAGGCTCTCGAGCCTATGCCCGCTTCTGAGCGCAAGATTGTTCACGATGCTGTCGCTCGTGTCGATGGAGTCCGTAGCTATTCCGAAGGCAACGAGCCTAAAAGAAATGTTGTCATCGGTCCCTCGTAAGGTAACCGGGTCACATCCCCAGCCGTCATTGCGAGGAAAGCGAGTAATCATTCACGTCCCCACGGGCCCGAGCGGTGCTGCCAGGCTATTCGTCATTGCGAGGAGCCGCTCTGGGCGACGAAGCAACCTAGTCCGTGACTTATGCCACGAAAACGCAAGTCGCCGATTAGCTGGCCTCGCTGCGCTCGCAATGACAGGGTGGGGAACGTAAATGGTTACGTCGTTGTTGAAATTCGACGGTGAGTGTTTCACATGAAACATCTGACGCAGATCGCCGAATATGTGACGTTGCTGGATGAAGCCAATCAACGCATCAACTTGGTGTCCCGTAAGCTCACGAGCGAACAAATATTAGAGCTTGCCGCTACCTTCTCTGACGCTTTGGAAGTCGCTGACGTAGCCCCAGAGGGCCGATTGCTTGACGTTGGATCGGGGGGCGGACTGCCGGGTATACCCCTAGCGATTCGCTATCCAAAGCTGCGAGTCTTTCTCAATGAATCACGCAAGCTGCGCGTAATCGAATTGAGGCAGTTTGTCGCACAACTGGGACTCAAGAATGCGCAAGTTTTAGAAGGGCGAATCGAGACTCTACACCAAGAAGCGCAATCGATTTCTCCGAATATTGTGACGGCATTTGGAGTTGCTAAAGCTGACGTTGTAATGGATATCGTGTGTCCGTTGCTGGCAGACAACGGGGTTGCGCTTCTGTCCATTCCTGCCGAGCCGACGAAGGAACAGATCGCTGTTTGGGTGTTGCGTGCGGCCATGCACGAGTGTTCAGCCAACATTGTCGAAAGAGAACTTGCGGGGGGACGGAAGCTGCTTCGCTTGCACAAGTCTGGCTAGGTTAACTTGCTTTGATGTCTTGCAAAGTGGGGCTGTGGGGATACTATTGCGGCATCGTCCAGTCGTGTGATGCGTCAGGTGTGCAATAGGCGAGGTTGCGATGGTGCTTGGAGGAGAAAGCTCTGCTACCCATGAGGACTTCGGTCTTTCACCAGGGTTAGGGCGGGTTATTGCAGTGGCCAACCAAAAGGGTGGGGTTGGCAAGACCACAACTGTCGTGAATTTGGCTTGTGCGTTGGCGGCTCAAGGGGCCAAGACACTGGTGATTGATCTGGATCCTCAGGCGAACGCCACGACGGGTCTAGGTATCGACAAGATGTCGCTGAGTAAAAGTAGTTATGATCTTGTTGCTTCAGGCGCCACGTTGGAGGACGTAATTTGCGAGACGTCGCTGGCGGGAATTCATGCGGTAGGGGCCACTTTTGATCTTGCTGGTGCTGAGGTTGAGCTGATGCCGATGCTGGCCCGCGAAACAGTGCTGCGTAAGGCTCTTGACAGGGCAACAGAGCGTTTTGATTATGTGTTCATTGATTGTCCTCCGAGCCTAGGTCTGCTCACAATCAACGCTCTGGTTGCGGCAGATTCCGTCCTAACGCCAATTCAATGCGAGTACTACGCTCTCGAAGGGCTGAGCGCGCTGTTATCGAATATCGAGATCATTCGTGGAGCTCTCAATCCATCGCTGGGCATAGCCGGTTTTCTCTTGACAATGTTCGATGCCAGGACGAAACTGGCTGCACAGGTGGTGCACGAAGTTCGAGACCATTTTCCTGACCAGACTTTCCGGACGGTCATTCCCCGCAGCGTGCGCCTCTCAGAAGCTCCCAGTTACGGATTGCCGATAGAGGTGTATGCCCCTTTGTCATCCGGTGCTACCGCATACAGACTCCTGGCAGAGGAGATTAGTCATGAGTAGTCCTCCGGTTGATTCTCCGGTTCGTTCGGGTGGCTTAGGGAGGGGCCTGTCTTCCTTGCTGGCTATTTCTCCGCAGGGTTTTTCTCAGATCAGTATTGCAACAGTTAGACCAAACCCGCGCCAACCGCGTAAGACATTCGACCCCGAAAAGATTGAGATGTTGGCGGAATCCATCCGCCGGTTTGGGGTGTTACAACCGGTTTTGGTGCGCAAAGACGGAGACCAGTTTGAACTGGTTGCAGGTGAACGGCGGCTTCGAGCTGCTCAAATTGCTGGCCTGACCACTATTCCGGCGGTTGTTAAGGAAGTGACAGACTCGGACAGTTTAGAGCAGGCGCTCATCGAGAACGTGCAGAGGCATGACCTCAACGCACTCGAAGAGGCAGCTGCGTTTAACCAATTGATAGAAGATTTTGGTCTCACCCATGCAGAAGTTGGGCGGTCGGTGGGCAGAAGCCGCACAGCTGTAACCAATACTTTACGCCTGCTCGCTTTGCCGGTCAGGCTGCAGGAAATGTTGGTATCAGAGTCGATCACGGCAGGACACGCTCGAGCTCTAGTAGCGATTGAAGATCCAGACGAGCAAGTTGCCCTTGCCTTGCGAACCGTTTCCCAAGGCCTTAGTGTGCGCCAGGTTGAGGCGTTGGTGGCTCAAAGGAGTGGCGGAGAAGTCGATGACAGCGGGCGGTCGCCGGATAGAAACAGTGCCCAGACGGCGCTGTTTGACATATCTGAAGTGTTGGGAGAGTATCTGAACACGTCCGTATTCATAAAAGCTGGACGTGGGTCGGGCAAAATGATAGTTGAGTTTGCATCTTTGGATGACCTTGAGCGTATTGCGGAGATGATCATAAGGGCCCCCGGGCCTTAGGGTCGGACACTGTGGACGACCAGTCCGTGGGGGCGAACGGGGTCCTTCCGTATTGGGCGGGGCTGGATACGATCAAGACATCAGGTTGAGAGGACTGGTTCGGGTGAAGGCAGAGACGATCCGGCTAACTGCTGACATCATGGGGGACCTCCCGTTTGCCTTGCGGCCGAGTCCGTGGCGTGAAGGAGTGCCAGCTGGCCAGATGGTTGCACGGGTATTTAACGGGCCGGGCGGTATGGGGTTTGCCAAGAAAATTGACGGCGAATTCGTTGGCGCCGTTGTGGGAGGTGTGCTGACAAAGGGAGCCGAGAGTCGACCTAATCAGCGAATTGCATTGAAGCTGGTGTCTCTAACGACAGTAGATCTCGGTGCTTCCCAGCAGTTGATCGCCTCAGACTTGCTGCTAAGCCTTGTAGAAGGGGCCAGGGTAAAGAGATTCAAAGCAGTTGACGCTCTCGGCGATCGGCGCTCGACCCCTGAATCGGGGGCACTTCCCATGGAGTTTCTGCTCAAGCACGGATTCCGGCCGATTAGATGGCGTCCTCGGTACCCCACCTGTCGCCTTGACATTGGTTCCGTTGCCTTCGTTGAAGATATCATGCGACTCTTTGAGAAATTCCGAGCCAGCCTGCGTGAGCCCGAATTGAGGCCCGGATGGCCGATCTCTGGCAGATAGTTCCTAGGTCTGGTTGTTCCTGATCCGGGGCAAACCACGCTTGCGCAACAGCGGACTAGAGCTGACCCAGGTTAGCGAACGCCTGCAAGCTGGAAAAATGGGTATGAACCGGGTTGGCAGACAGGTCGTGAACCGGCGGTGGTATGGGTGCTGTAGTGGCCGATGGTTGTTGGTGGATGGTGTGAGTCCGGTGGACTGGGTGCAGGACAGCTCGTGAACCGTCGGTGGACCTGCTGGGCCGCAGGTGGGTGGGCATGGCGACTTTTCGTTTCGTCGCCGGATATATTGTCTCACTAAGGCGGCCATTGTCGCTGGACTGACAAAATGGCATGGGAGTATTTTTATGACGATGGAGTTACCGGCTCCTGGCGGTACAGTTCCGAGTCAGCGAATTCACCTCACGCGGGTACCTGACGCATCGGGCACGACTGTGACTTTGGCAGATGCTGCCGAGAAGTATGGGGTATCGCGCTCGACCCTGAAGCGTAGGCTTGCCGATGGAGAGATTCAGGGTGCGCATAAACTGCCGGGCCCCAGAGGTGACGAATGGCACCTGCCTGTGGCTGCTCTTGAAGCGCTGGGATACCGGCCCGGCCAAGAACTAGATGGGTCAGCGACGGATCATGAACCGGCCCAGGACCAGGATGACTCGGGTCAGAGTCTGTTTGTGCTGGTAGATCTTGTGACAGATTTAACCCGTGACCTACGTCAGGAAAGAGAGACCAGACGGCTCGAGCTCATGGCCGCAAATGAGGAACACTTCAAGACGGTTCGAGATCGAGAGAATACTCTTATTGACTTAACCCGAACTGAAGAGAGGCTCCATGTCGCTCTTTCACAAAAAGATGAGCTTGAAGCGAGGTTGCAATCCGAGACTGCTGAGCGTGAACGACTCCGGGTTGAGTCTGAATTGCTGGGCCAGCGAGTTGGTGATCTTACATCGCAACTTCAAACTCAATCCGGTTCATGGTGGCGGCGGAATCGTCGAATGGCAAAACCGCCGCTTTCGAAACCCGAATAGAAGGCGACAGACTCGAGTCGAGGACGTCGGGGCCTTTCTGGGGCTGGATCTGTAGTGGCCGGGATGACCTGGCTCAATGAACCACCATGGTCCGGCGGTGAACCATGGTGAGAATTGCGCTCTGGATCTGGGGCAGTGCTGACCTGAGAAGTGCCGGGCAGTTCGGAGAAGTCGCTGTTGATAACCACTTTGTAGGTCTCGACAGTCTGTCCGGCATATCGGAGTCATCCACGAAAGTTAGAACGATCCTGACTAACCAGTGAACCAGCGGGTAACCATCTTGAACGGTCGGTGAACCCGGCGAGAGCTACCAAGTAGCCACCTTGAACGGTCGGTGAAACTAGGCGATGAGCCCTCTAGCTGGACCTTGGGCCGTCGTCAGACAATCCACGAAAAAACGTATCGAGGGCGCTGGCACAGGCAGATGACATTAAACCAATGGCCTGGCGAAAATTGGTCTCATGCTGGCCATCGACTGAATTTAGGCCCAAACAGACGTCGAGAACTACCGCCACAGAGCGAGTTTCACGCAGGATAGGTTGGGCAGCGGCTTCAATGGATTCTGTTTCCCACCCAATAGCGGAAGAACAATTCTGGCTAACTAGTGATGCGAGATCTTGCCCTGCGCTCGACTGATATCGAGGACGGCCGAAATACTTGCAGCGCAACCCAGTTCCTTCTTGAGCTTGGCTTATGGCGATACTCAAGACCACATCAGGAGCAAACCAATTGGCGAGACCTGCACGCTCACTGTCAGACGGGTTTGTGTCAGCCGAACGTGAGAGCAGGGTGTTGACTCCCTTGTTTCGGAGTTGGCCTGCTAGGTCTAGGGCGAAGGCAAAGCTTAACCCTGCTGACTCGCTTGCGGGCTCAGGCAGCAAAACTGTGCTGATGCTTTGGCCACCACTGGGGTCAATGAAGATACGTCGACCACTTAAACCGGAAGGTCCAGACTCCAGCATTAAACGCTCTCGCATGGTCGGATTAGGCGGACCGGCAGGAGCTCGGTCGAAACGAGCAAGCATGGCGATCACATCAGTGCCGGCGATTCCATCGATGGGTAAACCGCAGTTACGTTGAAATTCGGACACTGCGCGTCGTGCGCTTGGGCCAAAAATGCCATCGACCTTGCCAAGATCGAAACCTAGGTTAGCGAGGCGTTCTTGCAGCTCGGCAATGTCATCGCCTCGCATCCATGGCAGTCGCTCATATAAGACCCGATCGCCTAGCTGCCAACCAGCCTCGGTAAGGGTATCCCAAGTCAACGAATCGATGATTCCATTTGGTGTTAGACTGCGACTCGCTTGGAAGGCCTTGACCGCGCCGAGTGTCGCTGCGCCAAAGCGTTCTGGAGGATCAGACGGGGAGGGAAAACCAATGGCGTGCAACCTGTCACGAATATCTACGACAGACAATCCGGAATCGCCTTCTCGAATGGGTGAGAAAATTGTCTGTGACATTTTTGGTATAGATCCAGAATCTCAGGCCGAGGCCCCTACGCGCCAAGACGAAACGCCACCTCAGTCCTGGCGTCTACGAGACACCAGGTACAAGCAAAGCAATATTTGAGACTACCAGCTCACTATGCAGATTGGTGGCGCTCTCAAGCGGTGCTGGGCCAAGAGGGCGCTAACTGGAGGCAACCTTTAGAGTCGTGTGCTGGCTAATGGCTGCCATGATGTCACCTATTGGACGCACTCCAACGAATCTAGTTGTAGGAATTCCGTCGACAAAAAGGATGATCGTGGGGACGCTCATTACCTGGTAACGGCTAGCGATTTCAGATTCTGCGTCTACATCGAGTTTGGCGACGGTCAGACTCTTGGCATATTCACCGGCAAGCTGATCGATTATTGGCGCCATGACTTTGCAGGGGCCACACCAGGAAGCAGTAAAGTCGACCAGAGTTGGTTGGTCACCCGAGCTGATGACTGAATCAAAATCAGTACTTGTTAAGAATCTTGCATTTCCCATGGTTTTTTCTCCTCTTGAATCGATTATGGATGTCACAGTTTATTGATTTTTACCAATCAAGTCCTTCAAGTGGTTCTCTTCGGTTTAGTGTGTAGTCCTCGTGTTCTAGATAGCGCTCAGCATCCATAGCTGCCATACAGCCACTGCCGGCAGCTGTAACTGCCTGACGCCAGATTCGATCTTGCACGTCACCGCATGCCCACAGCCCTCGCACGCTGGACCGAACGGAGTTATGTGTGACAACGTAGCCGTGGTGATCAACGTCAACTTGGCCTTTGAGAACCTCTGTGTTGGGAGTGTGGCCGATGGCTACGAAGCATCCTTGAACTGGCAGAAGAGTCTCTTGGCCAGTTACGAGGTTCTTAGTGCGGAGGCCTTGCAGCTTGTCGTCGCCGACCATCTCGGTGACGGTCGTGTTCCATGTGAAGGAAATCTTGTCGTTTGCTTCTGCCCTAGCCACCATAATTTTCGATGCGCGCAGGCTGTCCCGCCGGTGGATTACGTACACGTGAGTTGCGAAGCGAGTGAGAAAAAGGGCCTCCTCGATGGCAGAGTCACCACCACCCACGACGGCTACTTCAAGGTCACGGAAGAAGAAACCATCACAGGTAGCGCACGTTGACACACCCCTGCCGGCGAGGTTGGCTTCGTTGGGGACACCAAGCCACTTAGCGGAAGCTCCGGTAGCCATGATCACAGCTTGAGCTTTGATCGTTTCGTTTTCGTCGGAGGTCAAAGTGAAGGGGCGCTTGGACAAATCGATCTGTGTAATGTTCGATGTCTGAAACTGTGCACCAAAGCGTTGGGTTTGTTTCCTCATTGCTTCCATGAGGTCGGGTCCCAAAATACTGTCCGGGAACCCGGGATAGTTTTCTACCTCTGTAGTGAGCATGAGCTGGCCACCCGCCTGAGACCCCTCGAAAACTAATGGTGCCAATTGTGCCCGGGCTGCGTAGAGCGCGGCCGTATAGCCGGCTGGGCCAGATCCTACGATGACGAGCTGTTTCTTAATCATGCAGCCTCAATACTCCTATTTGAATTTGCTATAACTTGCAGTGTCAATTGGGTTAAGTCCGACCGGACCCGTGCCCTGCGTAAGCCGAAGATTTAGTGCGCTATCTAGTAAAGCTTGATACTGCTCAGATCATTCCCTTGTTTGACTTGCCTTGTCGGGATTGTATTTGCGGAGGCGCCACAGAATCACACCAGTTACAGCGAAGATGGCAGAGATGATGAACTCGGCAATCCAAGCTTTCGTTGTAACTAGGGCCAAAAGGCGGACTCCAAAGATGGTGGCCACGGTAGCGAGAGCAATTCCAACAACTGCTGCCAGAAGCACGAGCCCGATAGTGCGGGCGATCCGCTCGGCCGGAATAATTGTCCGGTCACGGACGGTAGTTACGACCGACTCAACGGTTTCGCCAATTTTTGTTGCCAACGACGTTGTGAAGGTTGGCTCATCTGAAGCGGTCGTGTTGGAGGAGGCGGACGTTTCGTCTTCAGATGTTTGAGATGCAGTTGTGGAAGATGTCGGAAACTGGGATGTAGCTGAGGCCTTGGTGTCGCCAGGGGTTGAATCTGAGTCAACTGGGCTGGTGGAGTAGTTTCTGGTCTTTTGGGAATCGGCTCCCGTATTCGTCGCCGCCTCCGGTGAAGGACTCGGTCCGGATACAACCTCGACTGGTTCAGAACTGGGACGATCTGAAGAGGCGGGAGTCTCATCTTGGCTTGGGTTGGCCGAGTCATCACTGGGCGACTCAGAGCCAGTTGATCCTACGTCTCTGTCGTCAGAAGGTGGTTCCGGCGTTACCATTTTGGACTAGTCCTTTCCTCAGGAACTTCCCGAGGTGTATTCGAGTTGCCGCATTCACTTGGAATGGCAGTGAGAATCGCTATTGGCTCCCTTGGAGGCCATGTGCCATTAGGGATATTTCGCAATCAAGGTACATTCACCGGGTGCCAAGACAAATACGGTATCACTTTCGCCGGAGATTGTTGGACTCTTAGCTGGTGCAGAGGCGCTTGCTGCAACGATGAACCAAGCCGGGACACCTTGCCAGGTTCCCGCATCGACTCGAGTAGGAATGGCGCTCTCAGGGAGAGTCTGTAGGCACTGTGGCAGCGTCCGAAATTCGGGCAGCCCTGAGGCTGCTGATGCTAGCTCGGCCACCGTCGCGTCTCGGTTTATCTTGGCAGCGGGTGCCTTGGCCATGAGAGTCTCAAGCTGGGCTTCATCGACTAATTCCAGGTGAGAGAGAAAGAGGGCTGGGCGGTCGGCTGACTGGCTCGTAATTTGGTTGGGGCGACTCTTTGGCACAGTTGGATGCAAGAGAGCGGAACTGGCCACAGCCAATGTGACACAGAGGCCGATGGCAAGAACAGCTCCAACAGCGAAGTACGGTAGCGCCGGGTGCCCCTTTTTCCGAGGGCTTAGCCTCCTCACGCGACCGGCTAAACGGTTTCGACGCATGGGTTTGGAGGGCTTGATCTCAGTGTTTGCAGTGTCTGTGCCTTGGGGATTATGTCTTGCCAAATTTAACATCGAAGATTCTTGAACGTCCGCGGCCGTCTTGATAGGGGGAGAGCGTGGTCAGCCAAACAAGCCAGTATCTCGCCGAAATTGACCCAGTGTCGACAACTGCCGTGACTTTCTTAGAGTCGCCACCCGGGTCGCTTCCTGAGTTCGGCGAATCGGGCGACCCAGGAACAGCATGCCATTGTGAAATGTCTTGGGTCGGTTGGTCGGCGTGACGCAGTTCCAGGCTTGTACCCGGGCTAACTGTAACACTGACCTTTCCGGGTTTGACGGCCGAGCCCATGTCGAAGACCAATCCAACCCCAGACTTTAGATTTCCGAATTTTTGTGTGTTGTAGATCTCGGTTGACCAGCTTGTTTCAGGGTCGTTGTCGGCCGCCAAGATGATGTCGTGCGGGTTTTCACCGTCGTTTCCCGCTGGATCAAAGTCATACATGCGCACGGGCGCAAAGCGTTGAGTCGGGCCAAGGCTGCCAGTATTGTTGCCCATTCGGTGTGGAAAGATAGCTACAAGCAAGACGATTACAGCAGCAAGCGAAACCAGTGAAAGGAGCGACCAGAAGCGCCGATGTCGAGCGCGCGGACGGTTCGACTCGTTGCGGCGGCCTTGGGTGTCGTTCTTGGCGTTCTTATCGGGTGCTGGCGCAAGAATGGCCGTGTCGCCAGAGGGATCAACCGAGGCATTGCTCATGGTATTTCTGGGGTTACGGTCAAGCTGCCTTGATTTCAGCTGGGTACTGACAGTTGCGGCTGGTTGCGCTGGCTGACGTGGAGAAACGTGGTCAGGAGGCCTGGTCGAAACCACGCTAGTCCCCCAGCGTGAGGCCTGGGCACCGGCCGTTAGTCGAGTCGCCGTTTTGTTTGAGTCAATCTGTGGCTTTGATAGTTGGCCTGCTCTGGCCGACCCGCCGACAGCCGGCATGGGCCTTGGAGATGCCGGTGCTGGTGTATTCAGTTGAGAGTCCAGAGCGCTCCGGTCGAAGCTCAACGGACTCGATGGCACACCGTACAGCGCGGAGAGCATTTCTTGGGCATTCTGATGTCGTTGATCGGGGTTTCGCTCCAATGCCACTTCTATCGCTCCGATGAGTTGGGGCGGTGCTTGCGGACACAGTGGGCTCAGGGGAGCAGGGGGATGCGTCGTGCGAGCAAAGGCGACAGCAGCATCGGAGTCGGCGATCCAGGGCAAACGGCCAGTCAACATTTTGTAAGCCACGCAGGCTAACGAATATAAATCTGATCTGAAGTCGACCCTGCGCCCGGCAGCTTGTTCAGGTGCCAAATACGAGGCAGTGCCGATGATTGCCCCAGTTGCTGTCAGGTCTGAGTGTGCCAATGCCCTGGCAATACCGAAATCGCCGAGCTTGATTACCGACGGTCCATGCTCTTTGGACAGCAAGATATTGGCCGGTTTGATGTCACGATGGATTACCCCACGCCCATGTGCATATGACAGCCCTAACAGAATGGATCGCAGGAGAGTTGTGCACTCAGATGGGCTAAGAGTGCCGCTAGGGCCAACTAGCCGAGACAGACTCAAGCCCTCAACCAGTTCCATGACGATGTAGTGCGAGTCGGCTTCTTCGCCGGCGTCATAGACAGTAACAATATTCGGATGGTTAAACGAAGCTGCTGCCACAGCCTCACGTCGGAACCGTTCTCGGAAGTCTGCGTCGTCTCGGAAGCGGGCATGAAGAATTTTGATGGCAACGTAACGGTTTAATCGCAGATCGTTGGCGCGCCAAACTACAGCCATGCCGCCTCGGGCAATTGGCTCGTGTAGTTGGTATCGGTCACCAAGCACCTGCACAGTAACCTCTGCGATAGGCGAACTCCCGCTTCGGCATATCACCGAAGAATCTTTGTGGCGTTCATTTAGGCCACGTCCTACAAGCGTAGGCAATGCAGACCACTAGGCGGTGTAACCACGGCGGATTTTCCCGTGGCGGGAGAGAGTGGTTATTAGAGCTCGGAGATTTGGCTTGGCACAGATGATGCCGAGGCGGACTCGACCTCGTTGCCTATCGGGTAGTCAGTGTCAGAATCATGGTCGCTGCCCTTACCCCTGCCTCGTCCACCCGAGCGAAGGATCGTGCGTAGTTGGCCAAAGTATGGGGCCTTGATCGCGAATGCCACGACCAGGAAGACCACGGCTCCGATCGTGACCCCGCACGCGACGTCCAAGATGCTGGACACCTGACGAAGTGTTTCGGACAGGAAGATCCGGTAAAGCACGAGGACTAGTGCCAATGGCGCACAGGCCAATGCGATGTGTGCGAAGTCTCGAAGCAGCCGTTTGCCGCCAATACTCCCGACGCGCTTGGATAGCATGATCCAGCCAAGAATTGACGCCAGCACGTAAGAGAGCCCAAATCCGAGGGCGAGTCCGTTCACTCCCATGTGCGCAAAGATGGCGTAGTCAAAACTGATGGCAAAAGCCGTGGCAATGGCGTTTATCCAAAACGGTGTGCGTGTGTCTTTTAGAGCATAGAAACTCCGCAAGATCAGCATGAACATCGTGAAGGGAACTAAACCGATTGCCATGTAACGCAGCACCCCGGCCACCACCAGAGTATCTGCGTGGTGGAAGTTGCCCCGCTGCAGAAACAGGGTGATAATTGGCTCGGCCAGCAGCACATATCCCAATACTGCTGGTATGACTAGCAGTGCGGTGAGACCTATCCCTTCGCGCAGGAGCTCTCGGAACCGCTGCATGTTTTTTTTCGACACCTGCTGTGCAAGCCCTGGCAGGAGAGCGGTCATCACACTCACAGCAATGATCCCGTTCGGCAGTTGAAAAAACATGAACGCGTAAGACCAAGCTGAATATGCGCCCTTGGTGGTGCTCGACAGCCTCTGCACAACCAGGAGGCCCAGTTGATTTGTTGTTACATAGGCGATTATCCACATTGAAAGTCGCAACAGCTTGGCAATGATCGGCGACCTCAGCGTGAGTCGAGGACGTAAATTGCCGTGAAGCCGCATCAAGGCTGGGATGTGAACCAATCCCATGGCAGCGATCCCGGCTGTGGTGCCCCATCCCAACAAGGCGGCGAGTCCCGGTGACAGGTCGACCGTAGGGCCCGAAGTGAGCATGTAGCCAAAGAGAATGAAAACGCCGATCACGACGAGATTGTTTAATACCGGGGCATATGCCTGCATGGCAAAACGATGATGAGCATTGAGGATGGCGCCCGAGACTGCGGTCATGGCGTAGAAAAAGATCTGGGCGGCGAACATACGCATGAGGTTGACAGCCAGCGAGTGTGCGGCGTCGGGCAGGCCGGAGGCGGTCAGATCAACAATGTAGGGCGCAAGAATTGCCATCAAAACCGAAGCGATCGCCGCCAAAGCGAGCGTGCCCCAAAAAAGCGTTGAAATCTCTTTCCATGCCGTGTCGTGGTCTTTGTTTGAGAGTTCGTCGACTACGAGGGGTACTAGTACGGACGTAAGTATGCCGCCCAGCACTAGCTCGTAGATCTGGTTAGGGGCCGTATTGGCAAAGGTGTATGCATCTGCCAGGCGTGACGCGGTGAGGCCCATTACCGACGCCGCAACCATGAACTTGACGAGCCCGATTAGGCGAGATATTAGTGTGCCTGAAGCCAGAATTGCGCTCGAGCGGGCAAGTCGTGAAGGTCTTTGGCCACCGGGTGCTGACTTAGATGGGCTAGCTGCGCTTGACGGACTAGCAGATTGACTTTGAGTATCGACTGCAGTTGTGCGGGCCTTAGGCATGTTCACATTCACCTCCCCAGATCGGTCACGGCGTTTCTGCGTCATTGCGGTCCTTCGGGATGACCGGGGTCAACCTAGTCCCTGACTCAAGATTTGTAAGATACGAGTCACGGACTAGGTTGCTTCGCTGCGCTCGCAATGACGGAGGGGGTCCTGAACTATACGTCGGTGATTTCTTGAGTTTGCGGCGCCGCCGAGCGTGGACTATCCACCACACCCCTAAGAACGATATAGATCCGACGGTCAGAGCTATCGCCACGCCATTTGCTGCCGTGCTCTGGACTAGCACCCGGCCTTGTGTCAGCAGAATCTGATCGTCGGGCGATGTGACTCGGATCTTGATTGGATATGTGCCGGTGCTTGGGGTATCAATTGCAAATTCGGTGGTTGCACTTTGAGATGACACCGTGAGTATCGTCTCGTTTCCGTTCGGAAAGGTGATGCCCGGAGAAGATAAAGTCACTTTGAGCCGTAGGGAGAGACCCGAATTGTTGTGAATTGAAACCGGCAACGTGGCATGTCGTGACGTGAGCGTCAGCTCCCTCTGATTGGGCAGTTGGATTGACTTGAATTTAGCAGTGGTGGCGTCGGTCACATGCCTAGAGTACGCAGCACTTGTGCCGTCAGTAATCAATGTTGAGTCCACCGATTCCAGAACTGTGGTGTTTAGGTCGGCTAGCTCTCGGTGCGCTGGACCGTCTGGGTCAGCTACTAGTTGTTCTAACTGTGACAGCTGACTGCTGGCCTGTATCGATTGGTTGTACATGGCCATTGCTGCACTTGTAGGTACGGCGTTGGGTCGGGTCAGTGGGAGAGTGCGCAACTTGCCTTGTGAGCTGCGGGCGTCTGGAACCTCGTTCAGTAAATTCTCGGCCGAGAGAAGGCGAACATGCGGTGCGTTTGCCAGGCGTGAGAGCGAGGCACTCAAAGTTGATTCGGGTGCAGACCAATCCCATGGCGGCATCAGCACTGTCCCACGAATTTGTGACGGCTCGTCCAGATAGATCATTGTCAGGTCTGCCAAGAGCTGCTGACTACTAGCAGTGGGGCCGCCCGCTGCTGTCAGGTCGTTTGGCAAGTTTGGATCAGCACGCAGAATTCGCATGTCGTTAAGTTTGTCGACGTGGAACGGTTGATTGACCGAGAAACTTCCCCGCGGCACTGTTACAGCACTCGGCTCGACAACTACTGCTTGGGCACCATGGGCCTCCATTGTTTGCAGAGCAGAGGTGGCAACATATGGTCCGGGAGCAACTTGGATTTTGGTGTCGAAGGTGCCAAATTCGGTCTTCATGACTTCTTCTGCACCTGCAAACTGTCGGTCTGCTTCTGTGGCAATAGCACTCCAGGCATCGCTGTCGACGTGGGAATACGAGCCACTGTATACGGGGTGGGTTCGACTGGTGGTCACCAACGAATTGGCGACCGTGCTGGCTGCTGGATCATTCTGAGAGAGCTTGCGCACGCGGCTAAATGTATCGGGCACAACTAAAAGCGAGATAGGTGACGGGGTGGTCGAAGCGACTCTCGCCAACGTGGCAAGTCGCCCTTGAGATTGTTGATCTTGCGATAGGTCAGCTCGCAGCGACGTGTCTGGGCCCATTGGGGCCCGGGGTGGAGGTGAATACACCGGCCAAAGCCAAGTGAAACGGAGTGGTTCGTCAACGTTGGTTGAGAGCTTTATAGCGAAAGTCGTGAGCGTTGCCAAGGCGTCGGTACGGCCGGCATGACGCAATTGGATGTTGACGGGATAAACGCCATTGCGGCGCAGACTAATGCGATTATTATCGCTGGTTCCCGATTCCGCTACGACGGGGCCAATCTGGGCAAGGAACGGATGATCGGATGTGGTGCTGGAGCCGGAGGGGGCATTTGTCAGTGGCGCTGTCAGTAACTGCAAGGTCGAGGTGTTTGCACCCTTAGTGGCTTGAATGAGATCAGCTCGAGACGACAGCGACGATCCAAAAATATAAGCAACCTCTAAATCGGTTGGGCTATCGGGCGCCTTTATAGCTACTGAAATGGACAGCTTGTCACCCGCGTGGACTACCGCAGGGATTTCAAGGAGGCTAATGTCATACTCAGATTGTTGCGAGTTGACCTTGTCGCCGTGTGGCCGGTTAGTTTGCGCAGTTTGTGGATTTGGCCTTGGGGTTGGTGCGGCAAGGAGCTGGCCAGATGTGACTGTGATGACGAAGAGGAGCGCTGTTACCGCCACCAGTGTGGGTCGCAGCGCCCAACTCATCAGAGTGGTATTTCGCTTCGCAGAGCGCTTCCTGGTTGGGTGTACTCTTTTGACAAACATTGATTTAGTCTCGTGACTCGAGGCGAAGGCTCAGCACATGTAAGTTGGATGCTGATTGTTTGAACCCGCAGGTTTCATAAAGTTGCAACGCCTTTGCGTTGCTTTCTTGAGTATTGACAACGCACGACCGTACCCGCCATCTCTTCAACCATTCGAGGGCTTCTTTGAGAAAGAATTTACCCAATCCGAGCTGTTGGCTGGCTGGATGAACGGCCAATCGCTGAAGGAATCCTTGGTGCTTACTGCGCCCTGTAATGCAATAGCCAACAACTGATCCTAAGTGAATCTCGGGCAAATTCAGCGCTGGAATCGTGTCGAGCGAAGGGGTCAAGGAAACAGTCTTAGAATGCGCTCCTTCGCCTGAGTTGACATATTCCTGTGGATGTGCTCGGTCATCACCGGGGATTTTGTCAGGGACTACTTCAATTTCTCGGTTGAGTGTAGCTACCCGAAAGCGAGACTGAGGGGTTGCTAATGTAGCTTCTCTCAACGAACCTTCATCCAGTCGCCAGAAGTCATCGAAGGTTAGTTCATCAACTCCTAATACCTGGGCAAGGTCGTAGTCGTGGGCCTTTCTAATTGAAATATCCTGTGCTAGTTGTGCAGGCATTATGTTGTGGAGGTCGTGTTCGAGGACAAGTAGTTGTTCTTTGTGGGCAAATCCTGCATTCAGAAACGGCGCTAGCTCGTTGGGTTGCAAAGCGGGAGTGACGACGACCTCAAATCCTTCTTCGGCTAGGAATTCGCAAGCTTTCACGATGAAGTCCCTTCGCAGGGCGTGCGCCCCGGGGGATGGAGCAATGAAAGCTGTCCCGGCCAGATGCCGCCACGGCCCGATGTGAGCTTGCTGACCCTGCCACTTATACAATTGGGGAACCACACTTGAAAAGATAGACAAAGTTAGAGGGCGCAAGTCGGATTTGAGGGTTGGGAGAGAGTACTTCGAAGATCCGGTGTTGCGGCGCCTTCGACGATCCCCGCAAAAAGTGGTCCGAATGTTGCCTACGATCGGCTTATTATGCCGGATTCAGTAAGTCAAATAGTTAATAACGTGCAGGTAGTCGACTTGGCCGCAGCTTTTGATGCCCAAGGCTACGAGTTGCATCTTGTGGGTGGATGCGTAAGAGACGCTCTACTTAGCCGACCAATCGCTGACATCGACCTCACTACGGATGCGCCCCCTGACGCGATTGAACGGCTAGTCAGCCCGCGCGCGACTGCTCTGTGGACCATCGGTCGTGAATTTGGCACAGTCGGTGCTGAAATTGAAGGTCACCTCTTTGAGATCACTACCTATCGCAGTGACGTATATACGCACACATCGCGCAAGCCGGAGGTCAGCTTCGGCGATTCGTTGTTGGAAGACTTGCGTCGACGCGACTTTACGATCAATTCGATGGCGATCGAGGTGCCGAGTGGGAAGCTGATTGATCCATTCGGCGGCGTCCAAGATTTGGCCCGAAAGCGCTTGGCTACACCCCGCTCAGCGAGCGATTCTTTCGCAGAGGATCCCTTGCGCATTATGCGGGCCGCCCGTTTTGCTGGCCGCCTCGGACTCAAACCAGACGAGTCGCTGGTTAGTGCGATGGAGTCAATGCGGCATCGGCTCCAGATTGTTTCCGCCGAGAGAGTCTGCGATGAGTTGGCAAAAATCCTCACGCTGGAGTCGGTTTCCGATGCCCTGTGGCTCTTGTATGACACGGGCGTGATGGCCGAAGTATTGCCAGAAGTAGCGGCACTGAGGCTCGAGCAGGACCCGATTCATCGGCACAAGGATGTGCTCGCTCATTCGATCGCCGTTACCGAGAAGTCGTCGCCGAAGCTGGTTTTGCGCCTGGCGGCCTTGTTGCACGACATTGGTAAACCCGCGACCCGATCCTTCTCAGAGAACGGTGTTGCGTTTCATCACCACGATGTAGTTGGCGCAAAAATGGCTCGCAAGCGGCTGCGTGCATTGAGGTATCCAAAGGATGTCATTGAGGCAGTATCCAACCTGATCTTTCTTCATTTGCGGGTCCATACCTATCGTATGGGCTGGACTGATTCAGCTGTTCGCCGGTATGTGAGAGACGCCGGCGACCAACTTGAAGACCTAAATGAGCTGATCAGGTGTGACTGCACCACTCGCAACCCGGCTAAGGCCCGTCAGCTCCAAGATCGAATGGACGAACTCGAGGTTCGTATTTCTGAGGTGGCCGCAAAAGAAGAGCTCAACGCCATGAGGCCAGCGCTAGACGGCAGCGAGGTCATGGAGCGCCTGGGAGTATCTGCTGGTCCCACGGTAGGTAAGGCGCTCAAATTCCTCTTGCATGTTCGTCTTGAGGAAGGTGAGATTCCTAAGCAAGAAGCTTATGAGCGCCTCGACTCATGGTGGAGCGAGCAACCTGCTACTTGACAGCAACAGGTTGCCCTTAACCGTCAACCGGCATCCTTAGCCGTCTATGAATTTTTCTACTTCCAGATGGCAAATGTCGTCGGTGTATTGCACCGGCGGGCTCTTCATGAAGTAGGAGGACGGTCCAAGAATTGGTCCACCGAGGCCACGATCTGATGCCAGCTTGATGCATCGGACAGCGTCGATGACAACTCCGGCGGAGTTTGGGCTATCCCATACTTCAAGTTTCAACTCGACGTTGATGGGTGCGCCACCGAACTCAGTCCCCTCGATGCGGATGTATGCCCATTTCTGGTCTTCCAGCCACGGGACGTGATCGGAAGGGCCAATGTGGACTGCGCCAGCGCTGAGGCCATGTTCAATCTGTGACGTCACCGACTGTGTCTTAGAAACTTTTTTGGATGTGAGTCGCTTGCGCTCCAACATGTTGCGAAAGTCCTGGTTGCCGCCGAAATTGAGCTGGTAGGTGCGGTCGATTCGAGCACCGCGATCTTCGAACAGTCGAGACAGCACACGGTGGAGAATCGTTGCCCCGACCTGGCTCTTGATGTCGTCGCCGATTATCGGCACTCCGGCAGCAGTAAATTTCTCTGCCCAAGTTGGGTCACTGGCAATGAAAACAGGGATGCAGTTAACGAATCCGCAGCCAGCATCGAGAGCGGCTTGCGCATAGAAACGGGTGGCATCTTCGGCGCCGACTGGCAAGAAGTTAACCAGGACGTCGGCCTGGGTCTCTCGGAGCACTTTAGCGATCTCAACCGGGTCTTGCGGCGACTCGTCTATAACGTCACGGTAGTACTCACCAAGGCCATCAAGTGTTGGGCCCCTTTGAACGGTCACATCTTGATAGGGTACTTCGGCAAATTTCAGGGTGTTATTGAGTCCACCGTCAATTGCCTTTGAAAGGTCTTGGCCAACTTTGGACGCGTCCACGTCGAAGGCTGCCACAAACTTGATGTCCTTGACGTGATAGCCGCCCAGCTCGACATGCATGAGTCCTGGTACTGCTGTGTCAGGGTCGGCATCCCGATAGTGACTTACACCTTGGATCAAGCTAGAAGAGCAATTACCGACGCCGGCGATTGCGACCCGAACTTGTCCCGAAGCGCCAGAGTTCGGCCTTGCGTGGCTCTTGTCTCGACTTTGAGCCTTAGGGAGCGGACCTGGGTTCGGTGATTTTGGTTGTTGGGATGGGTTTTGGTTCATATTTCTTTATCTCTTTCCTTCGGATGAAAATGGGGAGACCCCATTGCGTTCATTTGGCCCTGATGGGGGATGTCCAGTCGAAATTGTCGCCATTGAGAGTTCGTTGGAACGATCAAGGGCAACGATGTTGTTGAGAAAGTCCAATTCGCCCTGGATACGTGCCAGCTCATAGCCGATAACAAGGTTGCTGTGTGGATCTGCATCAGGGCTTGGCGATGACTCCAATTGCGTCTGCATTTCCAGCAGATGTTCCTTTCGTTTTTCTAGCAGCGTGTTGCGCTCCGAGGCAGTTACCGCTCCGGCGAAGGCAAGGCGCACTACAAAGCCATGCCCCTGACTCGCTTCGGGGTCGGCAAACATCTGCTGGAAAATCTCTCTCCCGGTCGCCGTAATGCGATAAGTCTTGCGTCGCCTGCCCGATGGGGTTGCAGGTTCTATTGCGCCGCCAACCGGAATGCTGGTTGTGCGCCGTAGGGTGCTACGACGCAAGGCGCGCATACCGGTGAGACTCGTCGCTGCCGCAGCCATGACAGCGCCAGTATTTTGATGCGCCCTGGTGGGACCGGCGATTGTCGCCTCTGGGATGGCGTCGGTTGAGACGATGCGCTTGGTCGGCACTTTCGAAATGGCGTTGCGGCGTTCTAAGTCGCGCAGAGCAGGATATATCGAACCGAAGGAGACGCTGCCCAGATGACCCAGGAGTTCGTCGACTTCCATTTTTAGCTGGTAACCGTGCATATCGTGCTTGATCAGGAGACCAAGAACTAGGAATTCTGCTTTCATGTGATCCCGCTATTATATCGAGTTGATATAACAGTGTCGCACAAAGACGGATTGGTCAAGTATTGTCTTTAAAACGAGACCTTTCCAGGGCTTGTCCTATGATTAGAGCCGTTATGCGAGACCTTCCGGCGATTGTTGATTACACGCTTGCTAGACGGGCAACGTTATCGGCCCTTAAGACAGGACTAGTGAGTCGTGATCAGCTGTGCGATGCACATCCAGACCTGATACGAAGCGCTCGGAATCAGGGTATTCCGGCTGGATTTGGCTGCCCAGTGTGTCAGGGACAGAACGCGGTGCACGTCTGGTATGTATTCGGCAAGCGTCTCAATGCCCGTAATGGCAGACTTATCAAACCTGAAACCCTTGAGACCTACATTGCTCTCGAGGGCGTTACTTGTTATGTAGTGGAAGTATGTGTTGACTGCGCATGGAACCACATTTCGAGATCGTATGTGGGAAGAGCAGTGGTGCAAAGACAAAGACGGACAAAAGCCGGCCCTGCGGGTGCTGGCTCACAACAGGTGGAATTGAACCCCCTGGAAAGCGAAAACACCCCAGCTGGTGGACCAAAGATCTGACTGGAATTGATTCAGTCGCTGCCCTCGAGCGGGCTACTCAGTCCACCAGGCCTACTGAGAAAGAATTGAACGGGAGAAGGAATGAGCCCACCCAGGCAAACGCCGGGTCAAGAGCACGGCGCTTTGGTGGCCAAGGTCCGCTCATGGCCTGAGAATGATGCCGATCTCACAGGGCAAGGCGGCGGTGGAAAGCGTGGTAGGCATCGGCCCACTGAATCGTCACGGACAAAGGGATCAGCGGCGAGCAAGAGCAAATCCAAGAGCAAATCCAACAGATCACCCCGTTCTGGGCATTCGTCGCAGGGTAGCGGCGCAAACCTGAACCGACAAGCTACCCGTAAGCGGATCCGGCGGCGTCGCCTTCTCTGGGCGGGTGGCATCAGCTTGTTTCTGCTGATTGCTGCCGCTGGGGCACTTGTGTACTACATGGTAAAGATCCCCCTGCCTGATGCTCCACCACTGGCTCAAACTACATTTGTGCACGCCTCGAACGGCGACCTCTTAGCGGAATTGCATGCTGATCAATACCGGATCGATATTCCATTCGAAGGCACGGAATACAATTACCGGAGTTTGCCACCGCACCTAATCTCAGCCGTCGTGGCTCGAGAAGACAGGACCTTTTTCTCTCATCGTGGAGTCGACTTCTGGGCCATCGTGCGTGCTGCCTGGGCTGATCTCCGCAACAAGCCCAAGCAAGGCGGCTCAACCATTCCTCAGCAATACGTCAAGAATGTGTTCCTCAGCAATGAACGAACGATGTTGCGCAAACTCAAAGAGATACCAATAGCGGTCAAACTTACCCGCCGCTACTCCAAAGACGAGATAATGTCGATGTATCTCAACGTTGTCTACTTTGGTCGTGGTGCCTATGGGATAGAGGCTGCCGCAAAGAAATACTTCGCCAAAGGCGCTCGAGACCTGACTGTGGGAGAATCGGCCTACTTGGCAGGCTTGATCAGTCGCCCAAGCGGAGCGAGTCCGCAGCAGAATCCGGAAGAAGCTATGCGCCGAAGGGACGCTACGCTCGACGCAATGGTCCAGGTCGGATCGCTTATTTCCGACCAAGCTGCTGCCGAAAAGAATTCTGTCGATGATGAGGGACACCAGATCCGAAGGCCCATTCTCACTGTAGAGACTCCCACAAAGTCGATTGCCTCGAACGGAGGGTCGGCATATTTCACGGACTACGTGCGCAGCGAGCTGGTCAGGCGGTATGGCAAGGATGCGGTATTTCGCGGTGGACTCACGGTGCAAACTACGCTAGATCCCCGAATTCAGGAGTCTGCCGAATCAGCTGTCCGCCAGGTGTTAAATCGTCAGGGCGATCCTGACGTTGCGATCGTCACTCTCGATGACGATGGTCGAGTTGTGGCCATGGTAGGGGGCCAAGATTTCGATACGTACCAAACGAATTTGGCTGTCGGTAAACAGGGAGGCGGGACTGGCCGCCAGTTTGGTTCAGCTTTCAAGCCCATCGTGCTGGCAGCTGCCTTGCGCGATGGTATTTCGCCCGAAACGACATTCTCGTCTGCGAGCCCAGGTTTCTTCAAGATTCCTGGCGGAAAGACGTGGAGAGTCAGAAATGCTGGCGATTCGCAAGGGGGCGGGGGCAAGCATGATCTCGTGTCGTCAATGATCAGCTCTTACAACACCGTCTATGCGCAACTTGGCCTTCAAGTCGGCACCGAGAACATGATTGAGACAGCTAAAGCGTTGGGCATAGATACCCGCCTACCAGCCACGCCGTCGATCGCGCTTGGCGCCGGAGAAGTCAGTGCGCTCGAGATGGCCCGGGCGTACAGTACGTTTGCAAACCGAGGGCTTTGTCCTGACGTGGACGTGATTCAGAGAGTTACGAATTCCCAAGGCCGAGTTTTGTACGAGTTCCAGCCGAATAAAACTCGAGTTCTTACTGACGAGCAAGCAGATACGATCACTTATGCCTTGCATGGGGTTGTGACGAGCGGTACTGGGAAACGGGCCAACATTTCGGGAGTGTCAGTAGCGGGTAAGACTGGAACGACAAACGACCACACAGACGCTTCGTTCGTTGGCTACACCGCAAAGTATTCGACTTCCGTTTGGATCGGATATCGCGAGGGCACCAAGCACAAGCTAAACAGCGTTCATGGGTCGGCTGTGTGGGGGGGGACTCTTCCTGCGGAGATTTTCAGAAGACACATGGAACAGATTAGTTATGGCGATGGCCCTGGGGAATTGCCCGGGTTGGCGCAATATCGAGGCCCGAAAAGGTCTGGTGCTGGCGGTGCTCAGTCGCCGACCCCAGGTGCTTTCATTAGTTCCAAGGCCGCCAGACAAAGTAGGCAGAAACAAGAAAATTCCAGCCAGCCCCCAACATCGGCACCCATTGATGCAGACGGTAATCCGGTAGCAGCAGCCGGCAACGTTAGAAAGTCCCGTCGGTCTGGATCAAGTCCGAAGGGCTCGAGCGGCTCTGATGGCTCGAGCTCTTCAACGACAGGTCCTGCGGCTGTTGTAACTGCCGGCGGCGGTGGTTGACGATAGGCGCCGAATGGTAAACGATGAGCGATATTGAGCGAAGGTAGCATCGTAATGACACACGAGAGCGGAAAGTCACTTAGGCCCCAGGTTACTGTGCCCCAAATCATGAACTCAAAAATGCCAGGCGGAGGCGGGGAACCTCTCGTTGTGGTGACTGCGTATGACGCCCCGACAGCCCGAATTGCTGAGGCGGCCGGCGTCGATATCATCCTCGTCGGCGATAGCCTCGGTATGGTGGTGCTGGGTGCCGATGACACACTGCACGTGACCGTCGATGTCATGGTTCATCATTGCGCCGCAGTGACGAGCCAAAAGCCGTCTGCCCTCGTGGTAGCCGATCTGCCGTTTCTCTCATATCACATCTCCAAAGAAGACACAGTGCGCAATGCCGGGCGCCTCATTCGTGACGGGGGCGCTCAAGCAGTAAAGCTTGAAGGTGGCATCAAGCGACTCGAGATGGTGCACGCAATCCTCGACAGCGAAATCCCCGTCATGGGACATATCGGCCTTACTCCCCAAAGCATGCACGCCATGGGTGGTTTTCGGGTGCAAGGAAAAGAGCTTGAGCAAGCACAGGCTTTGCTTGACGACGCCAAGGCCCTCGACGCAGCCGGTGTTTTTGCCATTGTCCTCGAGGGGATACCGGCCCAGCTCGCCACCCTTATTACCCAGCGCGTTTCGGTGCCCACGATCGGGATCGGGGCCGGCGTCAATTGTGACGGACAAGTATTGGTAATCCACGATTTGCTAGGGCTGGCTACAGGTCACGTGCCCAAGTTTGTTCGCCGCTATGCCAGTGTCCTTGACGACTCAGTTGATGCAGTGGCCCGCTATGCTACTGATGTCAAGAAGCGAGAATTTCCAGGCCCCGACGAAACATATAACATGAGTCCTTCAATCGCCGACCAACTGATTGGTTAAGCGGCGGGCAGCCTGACTTCGCAGAGTATCCATCCGGCATCCCGCCCGTCATCCTGAGGGAGCGCAGCGACCGTGAGGATCCAGGAATCCGAATTTTTGCGAGCGCAGCGGGCAATTCCAAAATGGCTTCGCCATTTATTGCGACTAGTTGTATTGTGCTGCTTAAGTGTCGCCATTTCCGGGTGTGCATTTACCAGTGGCGGTCGTGCTCGGACCACACCTTCCGCCAGTCAGGGTCGTGGCCCTGAACAACAATTAACTACAACGAGAGACATTGCCAAGATGCAACAGGAATGCGCTGTGAAAGTGGCCGAGGCGAATCCCAGCAAGATCGATCTGGCCCCCTTTGGGCCTCCAGTTGTCGGGCGGCTAACACAGGGGAGTGTGTTCAAGGATTTGTGTCTGCAAAAGGCCGACAGCCAGGCCGAGTTGGCTCAAGGACTGATGGGTCGTGCCCAGATTGCCCCATACGACGGAATGATTTTCATCTTCGCAGGACCGGACAATTGGCAATTCTGGATGAAAGACACACTCATCCCGTTGAAGTTATTGCCCATCGCCGACGACGGCAAAGTGATCGGTGCCATCTCGATGAGTCCCTGCACTAGTGACCCTTGTCAACAGTATTCGCCCGGTCAGCCCTATGCCCAAGCCCTTGAACTACCCGACGATGTGTTTGCAGGCCTTGAGGCGACTTTCAATATGAAAGAGCAGTTGAGTTTCGCGTTGATTGGCTGACTTGTCAAGACCATTTCAAGACCGAGGCCGAGTTTTTCCTGCTAACGTTGGTTTTTGTAACACGCACCCTGCTCCTCACCAGATTGGGAGGAGCCTTGGCGACATTCAGTCGTTGAGTCCGGAGGGAGGACAAAAATTGCGTATCTATGAAACGATGATCATCTTTGACACCGAGGTCGAAGAGACAGACATCAAGGCCTTTATCCAACGGATAAAGGATCTCCTTGAAGCCCAGGGTGGCAAACTAACCGACACCGACATCTGGGGTCGACGCCAATTAGCTTATGAGATCAAACACAAGCGCGATGGCTACTATGTTGTTCTGACTGCCGACGCTGAGCCCGATGCGGTCGCCGAGGTGGGGCGAGTCCTCACACTTTCGGATTCGGTCCTTCGCTACAAGACAATGCGATTGCCCGATAAAGTAGCTCAGCCAGCAGAAGCATCCAAGTAGAAGGAACAGCCATGGCAAGCGAAAACACTGTTACCGTAGTCGGTAATATCACCTCTGACCCAGAGTTGCGTTTTACCGCAGGTGGTCAGGCAATGGCCAAATTTGGTCTTGCTGTCAACCGTCGTTGGCAGAACCGTTCCACCCAACAATGGGAAGAAGACACTTCCTTCTTCAACATCACCACTTGGCGTGAGCAAGCAGAGAACGCTGCTAACTGTCTGCGCAAAGGGGCCCGCGTGATTGTCACGGGTCGTCTGCAGCAGCGCTCATGGGAAACCCCCGAAGGCCAGAAGCGCTCCATTGTTGAGATCCAAGCGGACGAAATTGGGCCAAGTTTGCGGTGGGCGACTGTGGACGTAACGCGTACGCCACGCCGTGAGAGTGACCAAGCAAGCGCAGCCCCAGCGATCGACACCCCATTAGCCGAAGAACCGGCTTGGGATGAAGAGCCGGCTTTCTAGAAAATTTTGAGGAAAACATATGGCAAAGACAAAGAAGCGTCCTAGCAGAAGAACCGAAGAGCGGCCCGAGCGTAAGGCACGCAAGCGGCCTCGTGTTCCTGGTATCGAACTGCTCGAGTACATTGACTACAAGGACGTAGCGATGTTGCGCGAGTTCATGTCAGAGCGAGCCAAGGTTCGCGCACGTAGAGTGACCGGCTTGTCACAGCGTCGCCAACGTGAAATTGCAACGGCAATCAAGAACGCTCGCGAGATGGCACTGTTGCCATACACCAACAGGTAGGCGCCAATATGAGAGTGATCTTACGAAAAGACGTTGACAAATTAGGCACCAAAGGTGACGTTCTAAAAGTCTCCGATGGTTTCGCCCGAAACTACCTAGTGCCCAAGGGCTTCGCAATTGGAGCGACAGCCGGAGCACTTAAGCAAGCTTCAGACATGCAGAGAGCTCGCCAACAACGTGACGAGCGTGAGCGTGAAGCTGCAGAGCTCTTGTCTCGCAAGCTGTCCGCAGCTCGATTGCGTGTCAAGGCACATGCTGGCATCGACGGAAAGCTATTCGGCTCGATTACTGCGGCAGATGTTGCCAAAGCGGCCGAGAAGCAAGCCAATGAAGTGATTGACAAGCGTCGGATCCATATTCCCGACACGATTCGGTCAGTCGGTTTGCACGAAGTCACCGTTCGGCCGCATCCTGAGGTGGAATTTAAACTAACCATCGAAGTGGTTCAGGACACGAGTGCTCGCGCAAGCTGAAAACTAGCTAATTGGACCTTTGGGCAGGGAGAAACTAAAAGTTGATCCCTGCCCAAAAGTGGATTCAACCCAGATTTTGCCGCCGTGAAGTTCTACGATCTTTTGGCATAGTGCCAACCCGATTCCGGTGCCGGGATACTCGTGGCGCGGATGCAAACGTTGAAAAATCTCAAACACACGCTGCTGATCCTTGGCCTCAATGCCTATGCCGTTGTCGGTGACAGATACTATCCAATCTGAAGCAGTATCTTGAGCGTGTACTTGTATTTGGGGCGTATGGCCATCTCGGTATTTCAGGGCGTTGCCAATGAGGTTTTGCATCAACTGCTGCAGCTGAACAGAGTCGCCGTTTACCGTCGGGAGAGGGTCTCGCGTGACGACAGCACGGGTTTCCGAAATCGGCACGGCCAGGGCATCGAGGGCATGATTTAGCGCCTCATCTAGATTGACCTGGCTCACAGAAATCCCCGCGCCTACTTCTGAGAAGGCCAAGAGGTCAGTGATGAGCTGTTGCATCCTCTCTGCCGAGTCGCCCAGATATGACACGAGTTCGTTAGCCTTTGGATTTTCACTTTGAGGGAACATTCGAGCCAGCATTGAGTCAAAGGCGACTATCTTGCGGAGCGGTTCTTGCAGGTCGTGTGACACTGCCGAGGCAAAGTCGCTCAGATTGCGATTTGAACGGGCCAGGTCCGAAACTGTGGAGCGGAGCTTGCTTTGGGCTTCTTTGCGGCTCGTGATATCCGAAATCACTCCCAGGTAGCCGCGGAATCCGCCATGTTCGTTCTTAAGTGCGATGGCATGATCGGACACCCACCGTTGCTCTCCGTCAGGTAGCTCGAGGCGATACTCCTGATAAATTTCGTGGCCGGTATCGGCGACATCTGCCCACTGGTGTAGGTAGCCCTGTCGGTCGTCAGGGCAAACATGCTTGGACCAGTCATGGTCAACAATTTCCTTGATCCCTCTGTCTGCCAGTTTCGCTAGATAGGGATTGGCATAGATGATGGCGGTGCCTACGGCCTCATAGATGCCGACGGGGATGTTCTCAGCTATTGATTCGAGTTTCTTATCGCCGGGCATGTCCATACTGGGCCATCTCTGTGCGATGAGCGCCACGGCTTTCAACCCAAACCCGGCGCCTTGTGTGTTCGCAGACAATACTACTTCAACGCCAGAGGGGCCCTGCCGGTGGCTTGCTCCGTCAACCCGTCTGGCTAGGCGGGTTGACGGGTCGTGAAGTCTTCAAACTTGGATAGGTGCTCCAAGAAGGCGAGGCGAATCGTGTCGGTAGGCCCATTACGATGCTTGGCGATGATCAGCTCGGCTTCACCCCGCTCAGTGCTCTCAGCACCGTGGTAGTAATCGTCTCGGTATAAGAACGCCACAATATCGGCATCTTGCTCAATCGAATTGTGAGCGATCACCCCATTGGCAACGAAATTGTGCGTCCCCTCAACGGTGGCATCGAATGTTGGCATCGGGCCTAGTGACTCAATCTCCTTTACCTCATCCCAGTGGACATCAGACGTAGCCAGATCAACCATGGCTGGATCATCGATTGAGGCGATTGCATCGCCAACATTTAGTTCGTCGAGGCGGGTCCAGCCGTCGAGCCTTCTGAACGGGTGGTTGGCTGTTGCCTCGACTTCGTAGCCAGAGGCGAGGCGCAGTCGAAAAACGGGCTTGATGCCGGATGGGAAGGTCCGCACCAGTCGACGTGGCACTATCCGCCACCTTTCATCGAGCGACCACACAAGGGGTTGCTCCTGGCTGAGGACTAGCTCGCCAAGGGTAACTTCCTTGCCGTTGTCAGCTCGCAAGAGGCGAGTATTGGCCGGCATGCAACCGGACTCTCTTAAGTCGCCGAGCATGGGGCGTTTGTCGGAACGGGACTCGGGGGAACGGTTGAGCTGGCAGGCGGCGATTATGGGGGTGGATAGCTCTCTGGCGAGAGTCTTGAGGTTTCGAGAGATTTCGGCGATTTCGACTTGGCGGCTTTCGGGGCGGCCGGAACCGTGCATCAGCTGCAAGTAGTCAACAATGATTAGGCCTAGCGGCTGCGATGCGGCGAGTCGGCGACACTTTGCCCTGATGTCGAGTACGGATGTGTAAGCAGAATCGTCAATGTAGAGAGGCGCATTTGAGAGGACTCCGACCGTGTGGGCGATACGTGACCAGTCTTGATCGCCCAGTGCTCCCGTCTTAATCTTTTGCGCCTCAACTTTGGATTCTGCACATAGGAGGCGATTGACGATCTCCATCTTGGACATTTCGAGGGTAAAAAAAGCGACGGCCTTGTGTTGCTCGAGCGCGGCGTGAGTGGCAATGTTGGCAATAAAACACGACTTGCCCATGCCAGGGCGAGCAGCGACAATCATTAGGTTTGACGGCTGCAAGCCAGCAGTGAGGCGATCAAAGTCACGAAAGCCAGTCGACAAACCGGTGATCTCGGTGCCGCGTAGCTGCATTTGCTCCAAAGACCGCAAGCTATCGTCGAGCAGCTCACGCAAGTGTGAGAACTGGGACGAGCGGCGTTCCTGGCTGATATTGAAGACGAGTCCTTCAGCATCGTCGAGAACCTCGGAGGGGTCGACTCCTGGCTGGTAAGCCTTCTCGGAAATCTCGGATGAAACTTCGATGAGTCGGCGCATCATTGCGCACTGGCGAACGATTTCGGCGTAGTAACCGGCATTAGAAGTCGACGGCGTATCGGCAGTTAGGGCCCGCAGATATGAGAGGCCGCCCAGTTGTTCAAGCGAATTTGATTTACGCAGCTCTTCGGAGAGCGTGACAGCATCGACCGGTTCGCCCTTGCCATACAAGTTGATGATCGCTTCGAAGATGCGACCGTGCAAGCCCCGATAGAAATCGTCAGCAGTAACCTCTTCGATGGCCATACCAATGGCATCTTTGGACAGCAACATGGCGCCAAGCAATGACTGCTCGGCTTCGAGATTTTGTGGAGGCACGCGGCCGTGCGTATTCAGTTGCTCTAACGAATGCACGGTTTGTGCCATTGCCCCCCTATTACCTAGTTCTAGCGTCTTACGAAATCAACTTGGCCTAAGCATGGCACGGCACCCCTGTGGACAACCTGTGTAGATCCTGTGGATTTCCTTGGGATATCGCGATTGGGCCCGAACAAGCTGCTCAGGGTAGTTGTCTTTTTACAGCGTGCGTTTGATGGAAGCGACGTTGGGGCCTAGTATAGACGAACGTATGTTTGCTCGGTGACCAGTTGGGTGATCTCAGCGCGCAGAGAACGGTCTTCAGGCGAGATAGGCGCGTAAGTTCAATACCTGATGTTTTTCGCCGTGAATTTTCTTATTCAAGTTGTGCAGCAATTGATGTTGGCGTTGGGAGTAGCGCTGGCGGGAGCCAACCTGTTCGCGCTCGTACGCAGCTGGTGGCTGCAACGAAAATACAAGGTCGAATTGGCGGGGTGGCAAGTGGGTCGAGAAGGCCAGCAGCAGAGCGTTGGGTCGACTGTACGATCCAAGCCGCAAGCTCCGGCCACGTTGCGCAAAGCCCCATCCGTCGTGAACGTGGTGATCGGCATGGCTATCGCTTTGGTCGCCTTAGCCAGCCTCACCTACGGGTGGCTTTGAGTCCGTGCATTGAGCGACCGACACACGCCCGCGTACCCTCTAGAATGCGGTCGTGACTAAGTTTCAGAAGTTTCTCAAGGTGTTCATTCCGATCGTTGGTGTTGGGGTGATCCTCTTTGGTATCAGCCTCAGTATCGTGCTCAAATCCAGTCTGACGATCAAAGCAGGCTGGAATTTTGCTTGGGGCAGTTTCGATATTTTTTTCGGCCTCGTTGTGCTCGCCACGTGGTGGGCGGCTCATGCCCGCAAGTGGTGGGCGATCGCGTTAGCGGGAGCGGTAAATGCCGTTCAGGTCATCGATGTACTGTTTACCCTGACTGTCTACTTTGATGTCAGCGAGCGGCCCGGCATCCTCTTTTGGGCCCTCATTATTCAACCGGTTTTCGGATATCTGATTTGGCACTATGTGCTGGCTCATGTCCGTCCCAGTGTGATCCACGGAGTCACAGCCACAGGGCGGACCCGTTCTGAGCCAGTCCATGATCCAGGCCAGTCATAGGAGGCGAACGTTTGGAATCTGACGCCCTGCCGGATTTTCTGGCGCATTCTCGCTACAGTCTTGGGCATGCTGCGATTAGCTGTTCTAGTTTCAGGCCGAGGCACGAATCTCCAAGCGATTATGCAGGCCTGCGAAGAGCCCAATTACCCAGCTCGGGTGGTCGTTGTTGCATCAGATCGAGAAGATGCTCCCGCGCTGGAGTCGGCTCGCACTAGTGGAATCCCAGTAGAGGTTGTGGCCTGGGACGACTACAGGGCTGACCGGAGGGCGTTCACCCGGGCCATCGTGAAGGTGCTGGAGGCGCACGCGGTTGATCTGGTTGTCTTGGCCGGCTTCATGCGTATTCTTTCGATCGAGGCTGTCGAGGCATTCCCAAATGCAATCCTCAACACGCACCCGGCGCTACTCCCGTCATTCCGGGGTGCTCATGCGGTTCGAGAAGCGCTTGAGGCAGGCGTTAAGATCACAGGAGCCACCGTGCATGTCGTTTCAGAAGATGTGGATGCGGGGCCAATCGTCGCTCAAGAGGCTGTGCCGGTCCTCGACGGCGACGGCGAAGCCAGCTTGCACGAGCGCATTCTTGAGGTTGAGCACCGTCTTTTGCCCGAGGTAATAGCTCATTGGGCTCAGGGTTTTTACAAAATCGACAACGGAATTGTCCGCGAACAGGGGAACGAAAAACCATGAGGAATGAACCAATTGCGGTTCGCCGTGCTCTCATTAGCGTCTATGACAAGGTGGGAGTTGTTGATTTTGCGCGAGGACTATCGAAGCTTGACATTGCGATTATCAGTTCCGGCGGCACGGCGAGGGCCCTGCGAGATGCAGGAGTGCCCGTCACCGAGGTCGAATCTGTGACGGGAGCACCCGAAATGTTGGGGGGCCGAGTGAAGACGTTGCACCCGAATATTCACGGCGGTATTTTGGCGTTGCGCTCTAGTCCAGATCACATGGCTGAGCTGGCCGCCCACAGCATTGACCCGATCGATTTGGTTGTGACGAATCTCTATCCTTTCCACGATGTGGCCAGCCGGGCGGAGTCTTCTGAGGATGAAATTATTGAGATGATTGATGTTGGCGGCCCAACCATGATCCGGGCGGCAGCCAAGAACTACTCCGACGTTTGTGTCGTTACCGATTCGGCAGAGTATCCAGAAATTCTTGCTGAACTCGAGGAAAACAACACAACAATCTCGTACGCGACTCGCAAGGATTGTGCCCTGCGAGCCTTCGATGTGACCTTGCGCTACGAGGTGGGCATAAGCGCTTGGATGCACCGCGATGAAGACTTTCCCGACCCGCTCGTTTGGGTACTAGATCGAGACAGCACGTTGCGCTATGGCGAGAATCCTCATCAGGCCGGTGCCCTCTATTTTGACGCCGTCTCGCCCACCGGATCTCAACTCCAGAGCGCTCCCGACCTGGCGGATTCCAAGGCCCAGGTAACCTCTTGGCTGAAGCAGGCGACTCGCCACGGAGGCAAAGAGCTTTCATTCAATAACATTTGGGATGCCGAAGCAGCGTGGCGCCTTGTCGGGGAGTTTGCCGAGAACTTGGGCGATGCCGCCGTAGTCATAGTCAAACATGCAATACCGTGCGGAGTTGCACTGGCCGACTCACCGCAAGCTGCCTACGAGAGGGCCCTGGCGGGCGATCCAACATCGGCTTTTGGCGGAGTGATCGCCTTCAACACACCCCTGGACGAAGCAACAGCGAAAGCGGTGAACAAGACTTTTTTTGAAGTAGTCATTGCTCCTGGTTTCACCGATGCCGCTCTGCGCGAATTTGGCACAAAGGAGAACTTGCGTGTGCTTGAGGCTCCTCAGAAGTGGATCGCTGGTAAATGGGATGCCAAGCGGCTCGCCCGGGGTTTTATCGTGCAGAACATGGATAACGTTTCTGTTGAAGACTGGGAAGTCGCTGGAATAGTGACGCCAACCGACGCCCAGTGGCAGGACTTGCAATTTGCCTGGCGGATTTGTGCGCATGTCCGTTCTAACGCGATAGTGATTGCTAAAGACGGTCAGGCTCTGGGCATCGGGAGCGGACAGCAGAGTCGCGTAGATGCGGCCGATATCGCTGTCACCAAGGCCGATGGTCGGGCAGCCGGCGGTGGGGCAGCGAGTGACGCCTTCTTTCCGTTCGCTGACGGGCTCGAGGCTATCGCTAAGGCGGGTGTTGGGGCTGTGGTGGCCCCACGTGGTTCCAAGCGTGACTCAGAGGTAGCCCAAGCGGCTGATGGCCTGGGAATCGCTCTGGTCTGGACTAAAGAGCGTCACTTCAGACATTGAGGTCGGGTCGCTTAAGCCGCCGGAGAAAGGACGGGCCAGTTGACTGCACAGATTTTGGATGGCAAGCGAGTAGCCGGGGAAATCCGGGCCACGATAGCGTCAGAAGTGAAGGCCCTGCCAAGACAACCTGGATTGGCAACCGTGCTGGTTGGCGAGGATGCCGGGTCAGAGATCTACGTTCGCAACAAGCACTTGGCGTGTGAGGAGGTGGGATTTTTCTCGAGCGACTGGCGCCTACCAGCCGAAAGCTCGCAGGCCGACGTCCTTGATACCGTTTCAGAACTCAACGCAGACCCCAATATCGATGCGTTCCTAGTACAGCTACCGTTGCCTGACGGGGTGGATGAACGTGTCATCTTGGAAGCGATAGATCCAGCTAAAGATGCTGATGGGTTGCACCCCGAGAACCTGGGCCAGCTCGTGTTGGGCCATCCACGACTGTTGCCTTGCACCCCTAACGGGATTATTACCCTTGGCGAACGCTTCGGCGTGAGTTGGGCCGGTGCCAATGTAGTGATCGTGGGTCGTGGAGTCACGGTTGGTCGTCCTCTGGCGATCATGCTCAGCGCCAAGGGACGAGACTCCACTGTTACTGTGTGTCACAGCCGAACGCCCGAGATTGGCCGATACACGTCGAATGCCGATATTATTGTCGCTGCCACTGGTCGGGCGGGACTAATAAAGCCTGACATGGTCAAACCAGGTGCGATAGTTTTTGATGTCGGAATTTCTCGAGGCGAAAAGGGCCTAGTGGGGGATGTGGCTCCGGAAGTGCGGGAAGTGGCCGGCTGGCTAGCACCCATGCCTGGTGGGGTGGGGCCGATGACAATTGCCATGCTATTGGGGAACACGTTGATAGCAGCGCAGCGCCGGTAAGACTAGGCCGGGGCTCACGGGGGAATCCAAGATTGCAAGCGAACAATATGAAAGGGCGGGCTGGACCGATGCCCCAATTGATCACGATGTCAGTTTCCGGGTTGCAAGTGCCTGAAGAGCCGATTGTTCCATATATCGAAGGTGACGGAATAGGCCCTGACATCTGGCGAGCCGCCGTCCAAGTCTTTGATGCCGCAGTCAAGGTTGCCTATGATGGTCGACGTCGTATTGCTTGGAAAGAAGTGCTTGCCGGCCAGAAGGCGTTTGATGCGACCGGCGAATGGCTTCCCGAGGCCACTGTGGCCGCTTTCCAAGGGCATCTTGTCGGTATCAAGGGTCCGCTCACGACTCCGATTGGTGGTGGATTCCGTTCACTCAACGTCACTCTGCGTCAGCTCTTAGATCTCTACGTTTGCCTGCGCCCGATCCGCTGGTTTCAGGGCGTGCCTTCCCCGGTTCGTCACCCTGAACGTGTAGACATGGTGATTTTCCGTGAGAATACCGAGGATGTTTATGCCGGCATGGAGCTTGAAGCCGGAACTCCCGAAGCGATCAAGCTAGTTAACTTTGTCCGTTCGGAATTCGGTTGGCAGCTCAAAGACGATGAACATGCCGGAATTGGCCTCAAGCCCATCTCTCAAGCAGGCTCCAAACGGCTCGTGAGAGCGGCCATGGAATATGCACGTCAGCATGGTCGCAAGTCGGTCACTTTGGTGCACAAGGGCAACATTATGAAATACACCGAGGGTGCATTTCGTAATTGGGGCTACGAGCTGGTTCGCGACGAGTTCAATGACATCGCTGTTGGGTGGGATGATTGCGACGGCGATCCGGGCGATCGTATCCTCGTCAAAGATGTCATCGCCGATATTTTCTTACAGCAGGTTCTCACGAGGCCACAAGAATTTGACGTTATCGCCACCACGAATCTAAACGGCGACTATGCCTCCGATGCCCTCGCCGCTCAAGTGGGCGGGATTGGCATCGCCCCCGGCGGCAATATTAACTACACAACTGGCCATGCAATTTTCGAAGCAACCCATGGCACAGCGCCCAAGTACGCTAATTTGGACAAGGTCAATCCCGGGTCATTGATACTTTCAGGCGTCTTGATGTTCGAATATCTTGGCTGGCAAGAGGCCGCAGACTTGATTGTTTCCTCGCTCGAGTCGACCATCGGTGAAAAGATTGTCACCTATGATTTTGCCCGATTGATGCAAGGCGCCCATGAAGTGAAAACTTCGGAATTCGCGAGCGCCGTCATTGCCCACATGGGCTCCTAATACGTGAGAAGGAAAGAAATGCGAAAGGTAACTGTCGTTGGCGCGGGAAAGTATGGTTCTACCACTGCGCAGCGGATTGCGGAAATGGACCTGGTCGACCATGTTGTGTTGACAGACATCGTGGACGGTCTACCCGAGGGGCTCGCTCTCGATATCAATCATTCTGCCGCGATCGAAGGTTTTGCGACTCATGTCATAGGCCAGTCCCAAGGTTACGACCAGACGGCCGACTCTGACGTGGTGGTAATAACAGCCGGGCTGCCCCGTAAGCCAGGTATGAGCCGCATGGATCTGCTCGAGACTAACGCCAAGATTGTTGCAGATGTAACCAGCAATATCAAGCAGTACTCTCCGGAAGCGATTCTTATTGTCGTATCGAATCCGCTCGACGAAATGACCTATCTAGCCCAGCAAGTGAGCGGCTTCGAACATCACCGGGTGATGGGCCAGGCCGGCATGCTTGATTCGGCTCGATTCCGAATCAACATCGCCCGAGAATTCGGTGTAGGGCATCACCAGATCAAAGCGCTAACCCTGGGTAGTCACGGTGACACCATGGTGCCCATACACTCGCAAACGTTTGTAGATGGCAAGCCACTCTCAAGTATCGCCACAGCCGAGCAACTCGAGAGGCTGGCCAAGCAAACCGCCGAGGGTGGAGCGGAAGTAGTCGCTCTCTTGAAGACCGGGTCAGCTTATTTTGCGCCGTCATCGGCAGCAGCGGCCATGGTCAGGGCAATCGTCACTGATTCCAACGAAGTAATGCCTGTGTGCGCCTGGGTCAACGGCGAATACGGCGTCCACGGCGTGTATCTGGGCGTGCCAGCCGTTTTAGGCAAAGGTGGCGTGAAAGAGATCGTCGAGCTAGAGCTAACCGAAGACGAGCGCCAGGCTCTGGTCAATGCATCTGAAGCCGTCAGAGCCAAACAAGGCGATGTCGCCGAATTCGTAGGTGTCTGAAGCCTTCACGTGTTCCACCCCGTCATTACGAGCGAAGCGAGCAATTCAATTGGGTCGAATCTGTAGGTGGATCTGCGGCTTCGCCGCAGGTGGATCCTCACGGTCGGCTGGCGCCTCCCTCAGGATGACGAGGGACGTGAATGGTTACCCTGAAGCTTTGATTATCAGCCCCCTCCGTGAGAGGGGGCTGATTGGAGTGGTTAAGCGTTGGGGTAGTCGACTTCGACTGTTTTGAGGGCTGATTCCAGAGCTTGCAACTGTGGCTGGTATTGCATGGCGACCGCCAGGTTGCCAGTGATGCGGACCTTGCCCTGCATGAAAGCGGACTGTAGGTTCAAGTCGCCTTTAGAGAGCGCTACTCCGGTGGCGTAGTCTTCGGTTACACCAAGGTCTGGGTTGTCTGCTGCGCCCAGTTCCATTGTGCATTGTCCATCTTTGATGGCGATATAGTACGTAACCTCGCCCGATGGCGCTCCGGTTACAGTCTGCTGGATGGTGATTTGGATGCTGCCAGCAGACGCCTTGAAATTAGCGTCGCTGTTGACAGCATCTGAGACTGCCTTGCACCATTCGGCTGATAGAAATTCAACTGCCATGTGTGGATCCTCTATTCAACGGATGCCGTGGAGGAACCAACTAGTTGATTCCCTATTTGCCACGGATGGGGGAAGAACCCCGTTGGCAGCTTACTCGCCGTTTGGCGAAAATCCTCTGTCCAAGCGACCAGGACTGATAGTCTCGACCAATGCAAAGCGCCCTTGAACTAGGGAGCTCTCTTGACGAATCGTCGGCTAACGAGCTCTATAGCACTCGATTGAGGACAAGGGCAGCAGCGATTGCGACAGTTGCCTTGTTCGTTGGGTCCTTCCTTGTCTATTTGGCGAGTCCTGCCCGCCAGCTTGGGGCTGATACTCGTCCGAATGTAGACATTGCTTTTAACATTATCAAGCACGGAACTACGACACTAGACAGCCATAGGTCGGAAGTTGCATATGCGGATTACCTCGTGGAACGGGTTCGCGGTCACACTTACGGCTATTTCCCGATTGGTACACCACTGCTAATGGTGCCTGCGGTTGCAGCGCTTGAGGGTCCAATTAAGGTTGCCAGTAGATTCAAGCCGTTGCGTAATGTCTTGACAAGTATTGGTACGTACCCTAATCAAGATCGACCTCTTGATGCTTGGAAGACTCCAAACGTGCTTGAGGCGACTATTGCAGCCTTGTACATGGCGTTACTTGTGGCGCTCTTCTTGCGGATCGTGACTCGAGCCTTAGATCTGAAGCGAGCAGTCTTTCTGGCCGTCGTGTTCGCTTTCTGTACTTCGGTCTATTCGACGGCATCGCGGGCAACCTGGCAGCCGGGTATGGCGATGCTTGTTGCCTGCGTGGCGATTCTCTTTTTCTTGCGGGCGATGGAACATCGTCAACAGCCACTGAGCCTCTTCTTGGCTGGGCTTGCTACCGCGTATCTGATCGTGATTAGGCCAACGACGCTTGTATTCGTTGTCGCGCTTAGTGTTTTTGCGTTAGTGAGATGGCGCCTTAAGTCGTGGTCCTATTGCGCTGGCACCGCAATGGTGGCGGTTCTGTTTTTGGCATACAACTTGGTTGTCTATCACGGCCTGCAACCGTATTACCAGTCCTCAAGGTTCCAATTGGCTGCCAAATCATGGGAAGCTGCTGCGGGTTCCCTAGTTAGCCCAAGTCGTGGCCTTTTCATATTCTCGCCCGTTTTGTTGTTCGCTTTCTACGGCATCTATTTGAAGCTGAAAGAGCGTAAGTTAAACGGATTGGATGCGGCACTCTTACTGTACGCTTTGACAATTTGGGTCTCTGTGATTGGGTTTCCAATCGGATGGTGGGGTGGCTACTCAGTCGGTCCGCGACTAATGACAGAGACAACTCTCGTTGCGGTATGGTTCCTGGTCCCTGTGGTGGGTGGGCTAGTGCCGACATCTATTGGGGCTTTACGCAAAATGAAGATTGGCACCAAGGGAGCCTTTTCTGTTTTTGTGGTCTGTGTTGCGCTGAGCTGCTTTATCAATGCTCGGTCTGCGATTGATGAGCGCATCAATAGATGGAACGTGTGTCCCGTTGAGGTCAATAATCATACGGAACGCCTGTGGGATTGGTCGCAGGCTCAATGGTTGTTCATACAAACATGTCATTAGGGCGAGGGGCGAAATTAGTGTTAGAGACGGTTACGGGCTTTAGAGACTGAGCGTTTGAAGAGTTTAGAAGGTGACGGCCATGGGAATGCGAAGCGATTGTCGGCACTATTTTGTTCGCACCCTGCCGAATGGGGAACGCCAAGAAGGCTGTGCCATAAATGCGGCTCCCGAGGCGCCTTTGCGGTGTCCAGTCGATTGTCCGTATTTTGAGAAGCGTGGATTGTCTAAGGCCGGGTTCGTGTACGGGTCTCTAGTGCCCAAGGGTGTAGAGCCCCAAGAGTCCCAGACCAGCACAGATCCTGACGACGAGTCGGCTCTGGAGGAGTTGCGTAGCCTGATGGACGACATTGGTCCGCAAGTTGTTAGCGAAGAGGCCGCACGGGCCGATCGGCAGCAGCCACGTCACAAGCGTCGGTGGCGCAAGCGAAAAAACTAGGCCGTTAGGGCCTGTCGGAGAATAACTTAGTCGTTTGCAACGGCCCGGACCGCCCCTCGCTGCGTTCCTCCTCCTCGAGTAGGCCTGCTACGCATTGTCGTCGCGCCTTGCGAGAGTCGGCCCAGTCTCGCCGCAAACGCACTACTTATTCTCCGACAGGCCCTTAGTTTGATTCGCGCAGTATCTCTCGTTTGACCTCTTGAATAGCGGCTGTGACCTTGATTCCGCGGGGGCAGGCCTCAGTGCAGTTGAAAGCCGTTTTGCACCGGAACACGCCGGATTTCTCGGCCAAAATGTTGAGACGTTCTGGCCCAGCGTCGTCACGGGAATCGAAAATAAATCGATGCGCAGTGACGATTGCCGCCGGGCCTACGTAGGAGCCAGAACCCCAATAGATTGGACACGAAGTAGTGCAAGCGGCGCACAAGATGCACTTGGACGTATCGTCGAATCGCTCTCGTTGCTCAGGCGATTGCAGCCGTTCGCCCTCCGAAGATGATTGGTCGTTGATCAGGTAAGGCAAAACCGACTTGTAGCCGTCAAAGAAGGGCTCCATGTCCAGGATTAGGTCTCGCAACAACGGCAAGCCTCTGAGCGGTTCCACACGGATTGGTTTGTCGGGGTTTGCGTCCCGAATCAGGAGTTGGCAAGCCAGCTTATTGGAACCGTTGATCATCATGGCGTCTGACCCGCAAACTCCGTGGGCACATGAGCGACGAAAACCGAGGGTGCCATCGGTATTGCGCTTCACAGATATGAGCGCATCAAGGACACGATCCATCGGATCGACCTCAACCGAATAGTTTTCCCAGTGCGGCTTTGAGTCCTGCTCTGGGATATATCGCAAAATACTTAAGGTGATTTGCATAGTTGGAATCCTAGCGCTGCAATCCGGAAATGCCGGGCATGTACGACGGCCCCCGACGCCCCTCGCTTCGTTGCTCGTCGGTTATGAACGTCCGGTTCACGCCCTCCTCGGCGCCTTGCAAGGAACGCCGGATGGCTCGCCGTACACGCGCCGTACTTCCGAATCGCAGCACTAGTATTTTCGTTCCATGGGAGCGTGGCGGCCGCCAATAACAGGCTTGTATTCGAGTCGTGGAACGTATCCTGTCGAGGGCTTGTAGGCCAGCGAATGCTTCATCCAGTTTTCGTCGTCACGGTCTCTGTAGTCGTCTCGAGCGTGTGCCCCACGTGATTCGCGCCGTGCGAGAGCGGATGCGACGACGCAGTCTGCTAGGTCGATAAGAAAGCCCAATTCGAGGCATTCCATCAGGTCTGAGTTCCAGGCGCTGCCATGGTCGTCAATCACAACCTGATCGTAACGTTCATGCAGTTGTGTGAGCTCTGCTTGCATTTCTGTAAGCAGAGCCTCGTCACGGAACACGCCGGCCTTTTCCATCATTTGACTCTGCAGGTCGGACCGGATATCGCCGTATCGTTCGCCGTCTTTTCGGGTCATGATTTTCGACAGCATTTCGGTGACAAAGCTGTCTGCGTCGGCCGGCAGGGGGGCGAGTTCATTTGATTGGGCGAATCCGCGGGCAGCGGCTCCGGCTCGACGGCCAAACACGACTATGTCGAGGAGAGAGTTGGTGCCTAAACGGTTGGCGCCGTGCACCGATACGCACGCGCATTCGCCTGCCGCATACAACCCGGGTATCACTGTCGCTTGTGGACCCGTGACTACTTCGCCGATGGCGTTTGTGGGGATACCGCCCATCGCATAGTGCGCTGTCGGTTGGATCGGTATCAGGTCGGTCTTGGGTTCAATACCCAGGTAGGTGCGCACGAAGTCGGTAATGTCGGGCAGCTTTGCGTCGATTTGTTCAGGCGGCAGATGAGTCAGGTCAAGATGCACATAGTCGCCGCCGTCAATCCCTCGACCCTCTCGTAGTTCCATAAAGATTGCCCGGCTCACCATATCGCGAGGGGCGAGGTCTTTGATGGTCGGGGCGTAACGCTCCATAAAGCGTTCCCCCTCACTGTTGCGCAAGATGCCGCCCTCACCCCGGGCCGCTTCAGACAGCAAGATGCCAATTTTGTAGATGCCTGTGGGGTGAAATTGGAAGAACTCCATGTCTTCCAATGGAATGCCGCGCCGATAGAGGGCGCCAGGCCCGTCGCCGGTCAGAGTGAGAGCGTTCGATGATATCTTGAACATTTTGCCGAAGCCGCCGGTCGCAAAGACGATGGCTTTGGCTCGAAATATGTGTAGGTCGCCTGTTGCTAGCTCGTAGGCCACAACAGCCGAGGCGCGGCCTTCGGTGATGATCACGTCCAGCACGTAATACTCGTTGAAGAACGCCACGTCGCGCTTTACGCACTGCTGATAAAGGGTCTGCAAGATCATGTGGCCGGTGCGGTCGGCAGCGTAACAGGCCCGCTTGACCGGGGCCTCTCCGAAGTTGCGAGTGTGGCCGCCGAAGCGTCTTTGGTCGATGCCCCCTGCGGCGGTTCGGTTAAATGGCAGGCCGAAATTCTCGAGTTCAATAACAGCCTCGACTGCTTCACGACACATGATTTCGATCGCCGGTTGGTCGCCCAAGTAGTCGGCGCCCTTAATTGTGTCAAAGGCGTGCCACTCCCAAGAGTCTTCCTCAACGTTGGCTAAGGCAGCGCACATACCGCCCTGGGCCGCTCCTGTGTGAGAGCGGGTGGGATAGAGCTTCGTGATGACTGCGGTTTTGCCGTGGCCGGCCACCTCAATTGCGGCGCGTAAGCCGGCGCCGCCGGCACCCACGATGAGCGTGTCATAGGTGTGGATGTGAGTCATGCGGGTAGCCGCCTCCCAATTAGTGCTGGCTGCGTAGACGCGGGACATATCTTTGCTAATTGTGGCCGATGGATTGACTCGACGCCAATTGGATGAGGCGGGGCTCCCACCCACGTCATCCTGAGCAAGGCGCCAGCCGCAGCGTGAGGATCCAGTCCGGGACAATACCCAACGGAATGCTAGTAGTTGAGTGACACAAACCACATCCACCACATTTACGCAGGCTACGGACTAGATCCTCACGCCCTGGCTGACGCCAGGGCTCAGGATGACGAGGTGGGTGAATGGATCTCATCAGACACCATCACACGGTCGCGGCCCGCCCGTTTCGCCCGTAACATTGCTATGTCAGCACGCAAGACCACATCTACGGCAGTTTCTTTGGGGTGCAAACTCGCTAGTCCACCGCTGAATGTGACTACGACACTCAGTGTCGCCCAATCCGAGCGGATACGTCCCAAAAGTTCTTGCGCGCCAGCAATTGGCGTATTTGGCAATATCAACAGGAATTCTTCGCCGCCGTAACGACCGGCGACATCCATGCCGCGCAGCGATTTCGCTAGAAAGCGACCGAATGTGTGCAGAAGCTTGTCGCCTTCAATATGGCTGCGTGAATCATTGAATTCTTTGAAGTTGTCGATATCGAGCATGACTATCGACAATGGTTCCTGCATCCGTTGAGCTCGTACCACCTCCCGCCGTAGGTCGTGGAGAAGCTGCCGCCTGTTTCCCAGGCCTGTGAGGGGGTCGGTCACTGCCAACCGTTGCAATTCGTCGGCTCTTTCTGCCCGCTCGAGGGCCACACCACATTGAGTCGCAACCGCTTCGCACAGTCTTTGTGCACGCTGTGTCAGATCAGGTGATTCTGCTGGGTAGTCAAGCTGCAAGACACCACTGATCTTGCCCTCTTTTCTCACCGGGAAATAGATGGTGAGTCTTTTTCCGTCACGCAACACACTAGGTCGCTTGTTCCGCATCGCGGATCCCACAGTGTGGGCCCACTGTTGAGTCCCTTTGGCCGGATGGATGCTGCCGGGGCTGGACTTGAGCAGCTTCAAGTTTCCAGCTCCGTCAACCATGATCAAGCGGGCAATTTTTGCCCTGGCGATTTTGCGGGCATGGAGACAGGCGACCTGCGACACTTCATCGACGGTCAGCTTGCTCGAGAGGGCACTCACCGCATCGACGAGCGCAAGCGCGTCAACCTCGGCATCTCTCAGCCTCTGCTGCATATCGGCGGGATCGTCAAATTGACGGCCATTAGCGCCCGGATCGATCACGATAGGTTTCCTACTCTTGTTCTTTTGGCACGATATCGGGTGAGCTTCGGCACATTGAGAGGCAAACTTTAATCCTTTCCCGTCAGAAAAGTTTGGGCCGGCTGATCATCGAGAATTCGCCGGCGCTGGCCCGAACCTTGAGTAGATTCAAGAGTCTATGAACGGTGTGAACAACCCAAACAATCTTCGTATAGACCAGTTTCTGACAGGATGTCGTCCTTTTGATGCTGTCACTGAACACGCTTTGGCGCTACAAAAGTTGTTTGGGGCCTATGGGGAATCCAGGCTGTACGCGCAGCATATTCATCCGGAATTAGCCGATGCGGTGTCAGACTATAGGTCGTACGACGGCGCAGCTGATCTTATTTATTACCACGCTTCAATCGGCTCCAATGTGGGAGCTTTTGTCCTCACCCAAGAAACTCCGTTAGTCCTGCAGTATCACAATGTTACTCCGCCACGGTTCTTTGAGGTGTGGGGCAATCGCCTAGCTGTCGACTTGCGGCGGGGGTTGAGTCAACTCGACTCTCTCGCTCCTCAAGCCGCCTTGTCAGTTACACCGAGCCGATTTAACGCGCAGGATCTTGTTGACCGCGGCGCCACGAATGTCCTTGTCTTGCCTATCTTGCTTGCAGAGGGATTCGGTTCAGCCAGCTGGCAACCGCCCAAGACAGACAAAATTGGCTCGGGTGCCAACTTCTTGTTTGTTGGCCGCACGGCACCCAACAAGCGTCAGGATCTGCTCATATTGGCTTTTGCTGCCTATCGAGAAATGTATGATCCACACGCTCGGTTACATTTGGTCGGGGGCGAAGGCGATGCAGCTTTTGAGGGCGAATTGATATCGCTCATATCCAAATTTGGTTTATGGGATGCGGTTGACATGCCGGGCATGGTCGATGCCCAAGATTTAGAAACCTACTATCGCCAGGCCGACCTCTTTGTGTGCGCATCGGAACATGAGGGTTTTTGTGTGCCGTTGGTTGAAGCAATGTCTTACTCGCTTCCGATTGTGGCAAGCGATCATGGTGCTGTTCGTGAAACACTGGCGGGAGCAGGCCTGGCAGTGCCTGATGTTGACCCGGTGACGCTTGCCGGCATTTGGCACACTGTGATTGGCCAGCCAGCCCTGAAAGACAAGCTTGTTAAGGCGGAGCGTAAGCGGTTCCGTGATTTTCAACCCGCTGCTGTGGCAAGTCAGTACCGGAATTTGGTTCCCCAATTGCGTGACCTGTGCCGAATCCCGGCCCTGGACGGGTAGATTTACTTCCGCGCTGGACACTTCGGCATCCTGAGCGAGACGCGGTCAGTCGACCGTTACGGCAGCCCCCCTGTCTGTCATCCTGAGGGAGCGCAGCGACCGTGAGGATCCACCGGAGCCTGCCCTGAGCGAGGGGCCAGCCGAGCGTGAGGGGCCAGCCGAGCGTGAGGGGCGAAGCCGCAGATCCATCCGAAGGCCCGGAGCAAATACTTAGTCCCTGACCCGAATCAAATATTGATTGGAAGCCAGCACCTGGGTCGTCTGGTCTTGAAGGCTAAGGGACAGCTCATAGTCGCCTTCCATGCTGGGTGCCTGAGTTTGAAAGTCGCCAACCCCCACTACGCTGTCAGCGCCAACGTTGCCTTGCCAACGTTGAGTGTGTTCTCCTAGCGAGGCGACAAGGAACAGGTTTTCGAGAGCGCTTCGCTTGTCCGAAACGATGTGCAACCCCAACCGAATTTTCTCACCTGGCTTGTAGGCCTCTTTTGGGTATTGGGCGGTCACGATGATCTCAGCACATGCTTGGGCGAGCTTGAAGTAGCCAACCTTGGGTGTACCCAAGTGATCGACAACCGACCAGGAAACGCCCGGATAACAATCTTGGAAGTGGAATTGGCAGAAGCCTCCGGTGGGCCGGTATTTATGTTTGCGAGCCAGCTCGATGTAGTAACGGAGTAACTCCGCCTGGTATTGCTGCGTTCTGTCGATGTAACTATCGAGAGTTTCGTTCTCGATCAACGGGGTGTGGCGATGGAGCGCTTCAGTCTGCAAGCCGGCATTTTGCTCGAGGTGTTCCCAGTCAATATCGGGCCACTCTCCCTTGGCAAATTCCACAAAGGCCTTGGGGCTAGGTAGCGCTTGGGCGCCGAAGGCTGAAACGAACTGGAGCATCTTTGGCGCGACCATTGCCGCGCGCTCGGCCAGTTGCATACGTTGCCAGTACCAGCCAAAGGGCAAATGGCTATCGACCTTGCTGGACGTATAGCTCGAAAGTGTGCCGGAATGTTCGTTGCAGTGCCGAGATGGGTCTGCGTGACGGATCGTGCGTGCCAACGCCGGGTCAAGAACGTTCTTGTTCCATGTGGGTAGCAGGGTCGATCCAACCAGTTTGGCCTTTTGAGTGGTGGCCATCTTGGCGAAATCGCTTGTTTCGACAGCAAATGGTGCCGTGTGGCAGCACCATAATGCCACGCAAGGATGATTGCCCAACACGGATACCATCCCTCGAGCCTGGCGCAAGGCAGCCTTCTTGACTTTGCGAGAGTAAGACCAGTTGAGAGGAAAATCTTGCCATACCAGCAGCCCCGCTTCGTCGGCAGCCCGATAGAATTCCCGAGCTGTTACGTGTCCGTAAGTGCGCAACAAGTTGAGATTTGCCGATTGTGCCAGCTCGATATCTCTCGCGCAGTCTTCCCGCGTCACCTCGGACAAGGCCATTTTGGTGGGAGCATAATTGGTTCCACGGATAAAGAGCCGTTCGCCGTTAACCCGGAAACCCCATTTCTTCACAGTGATGTCACGAATGCCAGTGACCGTCTCGTAGGTATCCCAGATCGTCCCGTCTTCTGACACGAGTTCGACTCGGAGTTCATACAGATGTTGAGGGCCAAGTTCCCGGGGCCACCAAAGTTTTGGCCATTCGAGAGCTAGCTCAAAGGCGTTTTCGTTGTGGCCAGACTTAACGGACCAGGTTTTGGAGAAGCCGGCCGCGGCCGTTGACTTGCCCTTCTCGGTGAAGGTTGTTCGCACGATTACATTCGACTTAGTGAGGACGTCGACACCAATCGTGAGTTGTAGTTTGGCGAATCTAGGGTCGACTTCCAGCGGAGCCAGGAGGCACTTTGTAATGTGTGCTTGCCCCGTGACGACCCATTCCACTGGTTGCCAAAATCCGCCTGGATTGAATTGTGTGTC
>JBCKKC010000003.1:0-66276 GCA_038904395.1 Acidimicrobiia bacterium
TGGGGGCGATCGTGTTGGGCGCCCGCAAGGGTAAGTTCAATAAGGATGGCAGCGCCAACGCCATGCCCGCTCACAACATCCCCATGGGAATCTTCGGCGTCATCATTCTCTTCTTCGGCTGGATCGGCTTCAACGGAGGGTCAACCTTTGGCTCGTCCGACTTCCGCTTTACAGTCGTGATCGTGAACACGATCTTGGCCGGAGCAATGGGCTCTGTAGTGGCCACCCTGATCATGAAAGCCAAGTACGGCAAGTATGACCCATCAATGGCGGCCAACGGCGGACTGGCCGGGTTGGTTGCGATCACAGCGTCGTGCGCTTTTGTTGCCCCATGGGCTTCCTTCATTATTGGTGGAGTGGCCGGCGCTCTCGTAATCGGCTCAATCTTGTTTGTCGAAAAACTCAAGGTCGATGACCCGGTCGGGGCGGTGTCTGTCCACGGCGTCTGCGGAATCTGGGGAATCCTCTGCGTTGGCATCTTCGCCGATGGCTCTTATGCATTCGGACTCAACCACGCCGGAAAGGTAGCTCCCGTACAGGGGCTTATCACCGGCCACTTTGGCCAGATGGCAGCACAGCTCGTGTATGCAGTCACTTTGATCATCGTGATTTCAGTCGTCACCTATACCTTCTTCAAGATCCAAGACAAGGTACAAGGCATTCGGGTCCCGGAATCAGAAGAGCTGGCCGGACTCGACATTCCGGAAATGGGTGTAGAAGCCTACCCGGCTGAGCTAGTCACAGTCGGCCAAACCGGCTCACGCAGCGATACGAACCCGGGCACCCAGCGGGACAACTACATCAACGCCAGCAACCCCACCCAATAGAGTGAGCGACGATGGTTGGGGCAGGCGGCAGCGTTCCGCTCGCCCCAACCGAATGACATCAATTTCCCCGCCTGAGGATTGGACCAGATAGGAAGGTATTGAAATGCAATTAGTGACAGCGATAATCAAGCCACACAAACTCGGCGAAGTCAAAGATGCCCTAAGCGACGTTGGCATCAGCGGCATGACCATATCCGAAGTCAAAGGCTACGGCCGGCAAATGGGACACAGCGAGGTCTATCGGGGCACCGAATATACCGTAGACTTCGTGCCCAAGATCAAACTCGAGATTTTGTGCGACACGCTCAATCGCGACGACGTCATTAAGGCCATTTCGAAGGCCGCGTACACCGGCACGATTGGCGACGGAAAGATCTGGGTTACCGAAGCAGAACTCGCCATGCGAATCCGCACCGGCGAGCTCGGCGAGGATGCCATCTAGTCACTCCAGCACGGAACCACCCCTCGACGTCGAGGCTGTGACCAGCGATTTCCGTCATTGCGAGCGGAGCGAAGCAATCCAGGCTTTACTGCTTTGCGCCGCGAAGCAAGCAATTCGAAATGGATCAAATCTGCGGGTGGACCTGCGGCTCCGCCACAGACCCTGGATTGCTTCGTCGCAAGCTCCTCGCAATGACGGGGTGGGGTACGTGAACGACTTCCGCAAAAAAATTTCCCCCGTCTCAAGTGATTCTCAGCTTTCCCACATAGGGTGCTAAGGAATTACACATGAGATCCCTGGGGGAAATTTTTTTATGTATCTTGCAAACCGAATTCGACACCGCATCAAATACGCATTGGGCAGCCTCGTAACGCTGCTAGTGCTTTTCGGCGGCATCGGCACACTTTGCCCGACAGCAGAAGCTGTCCAAAACGTAAACATGCCCTACCAAAACACTCAGGGTCCAAACGTTGGGACGGCTGCAGCGCCGTTGATTCAAGGGCGGCAAATTGTGTTGCCGTTCACCTTCGTCAACGGGAATCACAACCGTGGTGTGGCAACTCTTGTCATGACCAGTTCACCCGCACCTGTTGCGGATGCGGAGGGCCACATGAGCGCACCTGAGGATGGTCACATCGGCTTCCGAATCGCCATCGAAGGAAACCCACACATCGTGAGCGCAAGTTTAGTGAATGTGCCCGGTGCCACGAGGCCAGTCGACCTCCCCGCCAATGGGAACCTTCAGGCAGTTGTCGGGCTACCACTCGGAAGACCTTGGGCTGACGCTAGCAGTGCCGCTGGTGCTACCTGTACTGTCATTGAAGGTGTGGTTAATGACCCATACAGCGTGGACATGATCGTCGATGAACCACACCACTTTGCGCTGCAGATTCGCTACAAGACTCAGTCAAGTGACCGGAACTCACAACCAATCGAAAATCTGCCAATCGTCCAGATTCCGGCCCAGTACAACAACACTGCGTATAGCATCGCGTATGGCGCTGGCATCCCATTCAATAGATTTCCCGTTGCACAGTCGGCTGCTCCATTCGACATTGCCAGAGACCTGCCGTTTCCAACTAACCCGGTACAGGCAGCCGGCAATGGGGCCCAGCCAAATCAGCAGCTTGGACAGCCAGGTGGAGGAGGTCTTGCCCCAGCACCACTGCGTCCAGGAGGTCTTGCCCCAGCACCACTGCGTCCAGGGGGTCCCGGTGCCGGCGGCGGGGCTCAGGCACCTCTGCCTCAAGCCTTCCCACCGGCCGTTGCAGGTGAGATTGGCGGCGCTACTCCCTTTAACTTGGCTGGCGCTCCGCCAGGCATTGGCGGCGACCATTATGTGACCCAGGGTATGGGGCGAACGCAACAATATCAGCAGCTAGGTTTGCCGCAAGCGACGGTATTTCATCCGTATCATCCAGCAGGCTACGATCCGGATGGACCCCCAGGAGGGCACGACAGAATCAACAATGGTTTGGTAAGCACACCATTCGCAGCCAGGCTCAGCGCCGCCCACTTCCCCAACCTACCCGCATCGGTCCAGGCTGCGCTGGCCAACGAGGGTATCAACCAAGCCGACGTAGACATCGACGTCGTTCAACAAAATATGCCCTGGTCAGCAAACACCGAAATCGAATTGCGACCCCACTATTGGACAGACCCCGCCGCACTAAACGTCGGCGTCTACAACACCAACCGGGACCTTAGCGTTGGCCTCTTTCACGCCGACCGTGGCCTATCCATCCGCGGCCAGGCACCAGGAACAATGGGCCAATACCACATCTCCGTTCACCAAGGTCCTGCAGACCAAGAAACCGGCCTCACACCCATCGTCTCGTCGCCCGACAACATGCAGGTCGACAACCTCAACCACCGAAACAGTACAAGCATTTGGTCTGTTGTGAGAAATGGCCCACGAGCCGCGGTCACGTTGCACCTACTTCTTGATGACAATGATCATCAGCTCTTCCAAGACCACATGATCTGCTTCCCAGACTTGAACGGGGCCATACAAGGCTTGAGCGTGAACACTCCGCACGGTCGCACATGGGTAGCAAAACTCACCGGGCTAATCCAAGGCCCTGGCCGCGGCAACGTGGCTGCAGCCGAACCGGCTCCCGGAGGGCAGGCAGTCGCAGCAGCCGCACAGGCCCAGGCTGCGGCAGTCACAGGCATCGCGCCACCGTCAAGCGCTAACACCCAGCAACTGCCAGCACCCGCCAGAGGATGGAACCAGGCAACAATCGACAATCCACAAAGCACAGGTGGCCAGACCGTCGTGCTACAGCACCGGGGCACACTATTGGTTGCCAACCGGGCAAACAACGGTGGCATCAGGATCGGACGCTACAATCCGGCCAACCGAACATGGCAGTTCCAACCAATCGGATCAGCCAACTGCAACGCCCGAAGCTTGGCCGGAGTCGTCCACAACGGGGCTATCCACATTTTTGCCACAGGCCTCCAAGGCAACCAGTCTTCGATCTCCCATCTAAGTTCGGCCAATGGCCAAGACTGGCAAGAAGAACACCTCGACGTAGGCCACAGTAGCGGGCTTGGCCTGTCGGTTAGCCTGCACCAAGGCCAAATCAACATAGTCAACCGGGGCCAAGAAACCAACCAAGAATCAGGCATCTTCCAAATCCGCCACGTTACTCAAGGACCTCAAGGATGGGGAACAGCGACCATAGCCCACGACGCCAGCGCAACCAGCAACACCGCGATTGGCGAATACGGTGGCCAACTACACGTCCTATACGAAACATGCCTGCAAGAAATCAACCACCTTTGGTACGATCCGTTGCCGGCCAATCGCTGGTCAGACGAAATCTTGGCAGCAAGAGTTGCAGCCAACACCGCACTGAACATCTCAACTTATGGCGGCCAGTTCCACATCAACTATGAGGGCGCCGGCAACCAAGTCATTCACCGCTGGTATGCGCCAACCACAGGGCAGTGGGGACAGGAAACCATCGCTGCCGACTTAGAGCGCGGCAGCAACATCACAACAGCCACCTACGGCAACCAATACCACCTAGTGTACGGCTCTGTAGGCAACCGGCTCGCACACCGCTGGTTCGACGCACCCACGGGCCGTTGGTATAACGAGACACTCGACAACGGCAACGTAACCGCCATCGCCGGCCTGGACATGGTCGAGTTCAACGGCAGCTTCCACATCCTTGCAACAACGCCAACGGACACACTACGCCACAACTACTACCAGCCCTAACCCTGGGGACACACCTGCCACCCCCCGTGGCAGAACCCCCCGGACACCTCCGGCCAGGAAACGGGCCAAGCCCTCCCCCAGGGCAGACCCGTTTCCTGGCCAACCCCATTTAGGCCAGCGCCTAAAAAGATTCCTCCAGTCTCAAGTGATTCTCAGCTTTGCCACATAGGGTGCTAAGGAATTACACATGAGATCCCTGGGGGGAAATTTTCAATGTATCATGCAAACCGAATTCGACACCGCCTCAAATACGTACTCAGCAGCATCATGACTTTGTTGGTGCTCGTTGGAGGAATCAGCACGCTGTGCCCTACGGCCGAAGCTGTGCAAGACCTCAACGTGCACTACCAAAACATTCAAGCCCCGAATGGGCGCAAAATTGTACTTCCATTTACCTTTGCTCAGAGCGACCGAAACCGTGGCGTAGCAACATTCGTCTTCATCCAATCAGTGGATGATGCTGACGCTCACTTAGGCTTTCGAATTGCTATCGATAGAAACCCAGCAATTGTGAACGTCGCTTTGGTCACTGTGCCAGGTAACCTGGAGCCCATCCAGCTCGAAAACCGCGCAGACCTCGGAGACCGCGGACACCTTGCAGTAGCTGTCCCTCTACCCATCACAACACGAAGTACAGACGCAAATTGCACAATAGTCGAAGGCGTCGTCGATGAGGGTTACGGCGTCCTAGATGGCATTGCACAAGACCCTCACCAATTTGCCCTAAACATTCGTTATAAGTCCCGCCCAAATGATGTAACGCAGCAGCCACAAGAGAACTTTTCAATAGTTGAGATACCTCAACGGTTCCATCACTCAGCCGATCGCGCTCGCCCCTTTACCTTCGCAAATTCATTTACTGAATATTCGCATGGGGGTATCGGTGGTGGTGGAATACAACGACTCGACAACCCAATACCCTTCAACGACCGGACCATATTTCCGGTGGTTCAGCAGGCTGCCCCACTTGACATCGGGAGAGACCTTCCTCTCTCCCCAGCTGATAGCCCGCCAGCCAACGACGGGGGCGGTCAGTCGAATCAGCAGCCTGCAACTGATGGACTTGCCCCACCACCCCCCCATCCCGAAGCTAACGCGGCCGGCAATCTGGCCCAGCCAATCGGACCCGGTTTGGCCAGCGGCGCAACACCATTCAACATGGCGGCAGCACCAGTGGGCCTTAATGGTCGGCCTGCAGTTACGCTTGGTATGGGACGGACGCAACAGTACGGAATCGGCCTACCCCAGGCGCCGGTGTTTCATCCCTATCACCCTGCTGGCGATGATCCGAACCCCGGCCCACATGCCAGAGACGGCATCGGCATTGTAAGCACCCCCTTCGCGGCCCGACTCCACGGCGGCCACTTCGCCGCCCTACCCCAATCAGTCATCGCTGCTCTCGCCGCAGAAAACATAAACCCAGCAAATGTTGACATCAACATTGTCGAACAAAACATGCCCTGGACACCAAACACCCAAATCTTGTTCCGGCCTCACTACTGGACCGACCCTGCCGCTCCTACCTTCGGTAACTACAACACAGCGAATCAAGTGCGCGCAGGCTTGTTCGAAACTGATGGTGGCCTATCAATCGCCGGCCAAGCGCCTGGAGCTATGGGTGCATACGGAATATCTGTACATCCCGGCCCCGAACAAGCAGGCCGCGGCCCGGTCGTCGTTTCATCACCCGACAACATGGCCGTGCTAGGCCTAGGTCATCTAAACAGCACCAGCGGCTGGTCTGTCGTTAGAAACGGGCAACGTGCCGCAGTGACACTTCATCTAGCCCTGAACGACGACGATCACGAAACATTCCAAAACTGCATGCTCAGCTTCCAAGACCTTAATGATCTCATCCTAGGCCTTGCCGACAATCGATTGGGCGGCCCATGGGTAGCTAAACTAACTGCGCTAATCCGAGGCGCAGGGCCGGCTCCAGTCGCACAGGCCCTGGGCGTACCTGTACCGCAGGCAGGCCCCGGCGCCGCACGGCCAGGCGTGGCGCCACCGTCTAGCGCTAACACCCAACAACTGCCAGCCCCAGCCAGAGGATGGAACCAGGCAACAATCGACAATCCACAAAGCACAGGTGGCCAGACCGTCGTGCTACAGCACCGGGGCACACTCATGGTTGCCAACCGGGCAAACAACGGTGGCATCAGGATCGGACGCTTCAACCCAGCCAACCGAACGTGGCAATTCCAACCAATCGGATCAGCCAACTGCAACGCCCGAAGCTTAGCCGGAGTCGTCCACAACGGGGCTATCCACATTTTTGCCACAGGCCTCCAAGGCGAACAGTCTTCGATCTGCCATCTGAGCTCGGGCGATGGCCAAGTCTGGCAAGAAGAACACGTCGACGTCGGCCAAAGTAGCGGGCTAGGCCTCTCAGCTGCTGTCTACCGAGGCCGAATCAACATCGCTTGTCGCGATAACGAATTCCTATTCCAAAACGGAGTTGGCCAAATCCGCCACGTGTTCCAAGGACGCCGCGGTTGGAAAACCGAAACCATCGCCAACGACGCCGCCGACGGCACGAGAACTGCAATCGGCGAATATGGTGGGCAACTACACGTCCTCTACACCACAAGGGCACAGGAGCTAGGGCACACCTGGTACACCCACGCCGACAACCGCTGGGCCCACGGCGCCGCAGCACGTGGCGTCGCACCCAACACTGCCATAAATGTTTCAACCTATGGCGGCCAGTTCCACATCAACTATGAGGGCGCCGGCAACCAAATCATCCATCGCTGGTTTGCGCCAACCACGGGGCAGTGGGCACAAGAAACCATCGCTGCGGACATCCTTCACGGCAGCAGCATCGCCACAGCCACTTTCGGTGACCAATACCATCTTGTATATGGTTCCGCCGGAAACCGGCTCGCGCACCGCTGGTACGACGCCCCAACAGCCCGTTGGTACAACGAGACACTCGACAACGGCAACGTAACCGCCATCGGCGGACTCGCCATGACCGAATACAACGGCAACTTCCACATCCTCACAACAACACCCACCAACGGCTTACGCCACAACTACTACCAACCCTAACCCTGGGGACACACCTGCCACCCCCCGTGGCAGAACCCCCCGGACACCTCCGGCCAGGAAACGGGCCAAGCCCTCCCCCAGGGCAAACCCGTTTCCTGGCCAACCCCACTTTCAACGCCCGGACTTATTCGACTTTTTGTAACCATTCACGTCCCCCGGCCCGTCATTGTAGGGTGGCGGACAGGAACTTCCCCTGCCCGCTCCCGTCAAACCGGACGTGGACCTCTCGATTCATCCGGCTTCCTCACTTGGGGCCAGGTCAACTCGTGACTCCTCCCCGTTACCAGGTTGGTCACCCGACCCGACCCAAGCGTCGACCCCTTTCCTCCAGTCCCATTACAGAACTTTCATAGGTACTACAGGCCGATCCGCCCCAGTGCACCGCATCCGATACTCTACGCCTTCAGCTTTCGACCTCGACGTTCTCTCGTTCCCCTGGCCACGCCAGGAGGCAACGGTACGACTGGTTCCCGAGTTCCATCCAAGAGCCCACGCTACGTTCATGCCCCCTATACGCCGGAGAGCGCCTGGCCAGCTACGAGATTCGCCACCAGACTTATCCCAAGACAGCTCACCTATCCTGGTTCTGCTCTCAACATTGCCCTTTCGACGCGTCATCGGAAGGTTCGCTTTCGCTCATCTCCGTAGCACATACCTGACAGGGGTTCCCCTGCCTTTTCCTGCAACGCTCAGCACCCCGCCTCTTAAACGACGCACCTTGCAGTGGTTTGGTACCTCTCCCTCGCAGAGCCGGCACCGGAGGACCAAGGAGCCTGCGCTCCCTCCTCCATCTCTTGAACAGCATTGCTTCAGTCACGCGAGCTTACGCCCTTGTCACCTCCACATTCACGGCACACGCGAGCCCTAGGCTTTGGCAGGGCGTGGCAATCCAGGGTCTGTGGCGAAGCCGCAGGTCCACCCACAGATTCGATCCATTTTGAATTGCTTGCTTCGCGGCGCAAAGCAGTAAAGCCTGGATTGCTTCGCTCCGCTCGCAATGACGAAAGAGCTGGTAGCGCCACCGTGGCTTCGGAGACGTGAATGGTTACACTTTTTTGGGCGAGTCTCAAGGGATTCTCAGCTTTGCCACATAGGGTGTTAGGGAATTACAAGCAATCCCTGGGGGGAAATTTTCAATGCATCTAGCAAGCCAAATTCGACAACGCTTCAAATTCGCATTGGGCAGCCTCTTAACGTTGCTCGTGCTTGTCGGAGGTATCGGCGCACTGTGCCCATCAGCCGAAGCTGTCGGCCCAAATCCGGCCAACCGTGACACGCCTTTTAACATCGCGGCTGCACCGCAAGGCCTTGACGGTGGGCACGTCGTGACCCTAGGGCTGGGCCGCACACAACAGTACGGGGCGCTCGGCCTGCCGCAAGCCCCAGTGTTTCACCCATATCACCCGGCTGGCGACGACCCAGATGCGGGACCAGCAGTCCACGCCAGGATCAACCAGGGTTACGTCAGCACACCCTTCGCAGCCGAACTGGACCCCGCCTACTTCGCCAACCTACCCCAATCAGTCGTCGCTGCTCTCGTCGCAGAAAACATAAACCCAGCAAATGTTGACATCAACATCGTCGAACAAAACATGCCCTGGACTCCAGACACCGTAATTTTGTTCCGCCCCCACTATTGGACCGACCCAGCCGCACTCACATTCGGCGCCTACAACAACGTCACACAAGTACGCGTTGGTTTCTTCCACCCAGACCGGGGCCTCACAATCGCCGGGCAAGCACCTGGAACGATCGGCCCATATGGAATATCCGTCCACCCGGGACAAGCTGTCAACCCGCCAGCCGACACGCGCACACCCATCGTATCTTCACCCGAAAACATGCCAGTACCAGGCCTCAATTCCCGAGAGAGCTCAAGCGTCTGGTCTGTCGTTCGAGAGGGCGGCCGCGCAGCAGTTACGTTGCATCTTGTCCTCGACGACAACGACCACGGAACGTTCCAAAATTTCATGGCCACCTCCCTCAACCTCATCGAGCTCACCCAACAAATGAATGCCGCCGGGTCGCAGGTTGCAGGCAGGGCTTGGGTAGCAAAACTAACCGGACTAATCCAAGGCGCAGGCCGTGGAGACGTAACCCGTGCGGAGCCAGCGCCAGGCCCACGCCCATCCGGATGGCAACAGGCAACGGTCGATAGCCCACAAAGCACCGGCAGCCAAGCCGTAGTACTACAGAACCGTGGCATGTTGATGGTGGCCAATACATCTGACCGTAATGGCATCAGGTTGGGGCGCTACAACCAAGCCAATAGAACGTGGCAATTCCAACAAATTGGTTCAGCCAATTGCAATGGCCAAAGCCTGGCCGGAGTCGTCCACGGTGATACCTTCCACATTTTCGCCACAGGCCACCAGGCGGGACAATCCTCCGTCTGCCACCTAAGCTCTCTTAACGGAGTGGACTGGCGAGAAGAACACCTCGATGTGGGCCAAAGCAGTGGGCTCGGCCTCTCGGCTACCATCTACCAAGGCCGCATCAACCTTGCCAACCGAGGCAACGAAACCGCACCGGGATCGGGCGTCTACCAAGTCCGGCAAGTATTCCAAAGCCCACAAGGCTGGAGATCTGCAACCATCGCCGATGACGCCAGCGCAACCAGCAACACCGCGATCGGCGTATACGGCGACCAACTACACGCTATGTACGAAACAGTCATACATGAACTCAACCACCTCTGGTACGCACCAGCACCAGTGGGCGTTTGGGCCAACGAAATAGTGGCACGAGAGGTTGCTGCCGACACCGCCATGAACATCTCAACCTACAGCGAACAGTTCCACCTCAACTACGAAGCCCGCGGACAGATCATCCACCGCTTCTACGACCCGGGGGCAGGTTGGGTACAAGAAACCGTCGCTGCAGACATCCTTCCCGGCAGCAACATTGCCACAGCAACATACGGCAACCAATACCACCTCGTCTACGGCGCCGCTGGTAACCGACTAGCACACCGATGGTACGACGCAACCACCGGCCGATGGTACGACGAAACACTCGACAACGGCAACGTAACCGCCATCGGCGGACTCGCCATGGTCGAATACAACGGCAACTTCCACATCCTCACAACAACACCAACTAATGAACTGCGCCATTTGAACTACCAACCTTGACCACAGCGGCCAGGAAACGGGTAAGCCAAGCGCTCTGAGGGTGGCTGACAAGGTCATTTGCCAATAAAAGTTAAGGCGCGCAAACGCGATAGGCTACTCGGCATCTGTTGACCGCGAATGACGTTTGTTTATGAGAACCCAACCTACCCCAGCCACGAACTTGTCGTCGGCAAATACCACCAGACATAGGCGATCCACTCGCTTTGGCACGAAGGTCCTAGCCTGCTTCGTGGCGGTTTTGGCTGCAGCGATGGTGGTCCTGCCATGTTCTCAGGCATCAGCCATTGGCGAACACGGATACGTACTCCTTAGGAATGGGTTAAGGCTGGAACCGGGTCCATATAGGGTGTCTCTCATTCAAGATGGACATTACAATGTGCTGGCAGATATCCTGCGTCAAATAACTCAGGAGATCAACGTCGCCATCGGCCGGCCGACATTAGTACTGGACTCCCAACCGCTGTCTCCGCTTGAGCCTCTCAGAGAGCAGCAGATCATTGTCGAGGAAGCCTTGCCTGGACCTGACAATGACGTGCATACCCTCGGATTCACTCACAGTAGGCAAATTCTCTCAACTGCCAACTCTGTCACAGCTGCTCTGGAACGAGACGCGAGGATCGGCATTTTGCCAGTAGCTTTTACCGACACGCAGCATCCGTGGATAATTAAGGCAACCGTATTGCACGAAATGCTCCATGCCCTGGGAGTAGGCCACGTGGATGGTCTTTACCACGGGCGGCTACAAACCATGAATCCAACCTTGAGCGATCCCGTACAAGCAACGCTAGGCGATGGTGACATCAATGCTTTACGGGAACTCGCAGGGTTCCCTGTAGTTCATAGCGTTGACCCACCATCTGGTTCTGTAGGGTCAAGTCTCGTTATTGCCGGTGAAAATTTTCTTGATGGTTCAACCTCGGTTTTCTTTGGAGGAACCCGTGCTGAGAGCGTCACGGTCCTCGACCGTAAGCGTATTTCTGTTGCGGCTCCGCGCAATGCCGAAGGTCCGGTTCAAATCACGGTTGAAACGAGGATCGGGAGATCAGCCCCGGGAGGAACTCCGATCTTTGTGTACAACCAGACTCAAGGCCCTTTATCCCTTCCTGTGACCCGAGGATGGAACCAGGCAACAGTCGATAGCCCACAGAGCACTGGCAGCCAAGCCGTAGTGCTAAAAGACCGTGGCATGCTGGTCGTGGCGAACAGAGCCAGCGATGGTAGCCCCAGGGTTGGGCGCTACAATGCGACCAACCGAACGTGGCAGTTCCAACGAATCGGCTCAGCGAACTGCAGCGGCCGAAGCCTGGCCGGAGTCGTCTACAACGGCGCCTTCCATATTTTGGCTACGGGCCAGCAAGCCGGACAACCATCCGTCTGCCACTTGAGCTCGGCTGACGGACAAGCTTGGCAAGAAGAACACCTCGATGTAGGCCAAAGCAGCGGTCTCGGCCTCTCAGCTACCATCTACCAAGGCCGCATCAACCTTGCCAACCGAGGCAACGAAACCTCACCCGGATCAGGCGTCTACCAAATCCGTCAAGTATTCCAAGGCCCACAAGGCTGGGGAGCAGTAACACTTGCCGCCGACGCCAGCCCGAACGGCAGCACGTCCGTCGGTGAATATGGTGGCCAATTTCACGCTCTCTACGAATCAAGCCGACAAGAAGTCAACCATTTCTGGTACAATCCCGCACCAATCGACAGGTGGTCACGCGAAACCTTGGCGACAGGGGTCGCAGTCAACACGGCCATGAACATCTCAAACTACAGCGGCCAGTTCCACCTCAACTATGAAGCGGCCGGCAACCAAATCATCCACCGCTGGTACGACCCGCAAAGCGGCCGATGGGGACAAGAAACCATCGCCGCCGACATGCTCCACGGCAGCAACATTGCCACAGCAACATACGGTAACCAATACCATCTTGTTTACGGAGCGGCAGGGAACCGACTAGCACACCGCTGGTACGACGCAACCACCGGCCGCTGGTACAACGAGCCACTCGACAACGGCAACGTAACCGCCGTTGGCGGTCTCAGCATGATCGAGTACAACGGCAACTTCCACATCCTCACAACCACACCAACCAACGGCCTCCGACACAGCTACTACCAACCCTAACTGGGGCGACCTGGGTCGACTTCAAGGACAGCTAGGCCAGACACGTGCGACCGGGAAACGGACAAACCGCCCTCCCCCAAGGGCTAATCAGTTTCTGGGCCATCCCACCGACGTTCCCGTTTGCACCAACGCGTCGACCGGCCTAACGCTCCATGCTCAGGTCGCATACTCTCCAACATTGAGACATTTCTTCATCTGATCCGGCGACGAGTAGTCGGCGGGGGCGCTCAACGGCCACTCATAACAAATATGCAAGGCTCATCTGGGGTCGTGCCGGCGAGAGCGATCGTTTGGGAAGGCGAGTAGTATAAACCCGCTGTGCCGCCGCTAGTCGGGGTTGTGATTGTGCCGCCGAAAGCGGACCCTGAACATTGCGACGTGTGCCAGTCAACATAGACCGTCGCATAACTTACGTTGGTCGTCGGGAGAGATTGAGGGATGGCTATTGTGCACTCCCCTGTAGGCGAAAGAGTGATCCATGCACTACCGGCGTCGTATTGGCAAGCGCCTGAGACAGTTGTTGATGCGGGCGCCGAGGTTGTCGTCGTTGTTGTTGTTGTTGTTGTTGTTGTCTCAGGTTCCTCGGTCGATGTGGCGCCTTTCCAGCTGATTTTCGCATGACCGTTGCCGGCCTGTTGGTTTGAGGTGCAAGTCGGACCGGAGGGCGCTGCGGAAGGGGCCGTCGTCGTTGAATCACCACCCAACTTGGGAAGATAACAATAGTTGTTGTCGTTTGCCCCATCTAGGTTCATGAGAGTGCTATTCAGGAAGTTGGTGCCACCTCCACCGCCGCCAGCGCCACCACCATACGTTGTGTCCGACGTGACGCCACCAGGATGACCGCCACCACCAACGCCAGATCCCAAGTCAGAGCCTGCCTGGTCAGTGTAGAATCCGCCACCACCGCCACCGCCACCGCCAGCGCTGGGACTGGTTGCCTCTCCGCCTTTGCCAGTGTTCCCAGCCGAAACACCGCTATTACCTCCGCCTCCACCCACACCGCAGTTCGCTTTACCTGTGCCGGCACTGTTGCCACCTTGACCACCGCCGTCACCCCCCGCACCACCGGGGGGACCTGTCAGCACGCATGCCGATCCCTGACCACTCCTTGGGGCTTCATTGCCTGGAATGGCGTGACCGCCCTTTCCGCCGCTTGGGGGCGTTGACACTTTCGACGGATCTGGCACAAAGCCGGGCTCGCCAGCACCACCGCCGCCACCGGCGACCAAAAGCGTGACTCCATTGGGGAATTTATCGGGATCGGCCGGAAAGCTCTTGCACTTGCCCGGTTCGCAGCGCACAGTGGTAGCACCACCGCCAATACCGGCCTCTTTGCTGCCCCCTGAGCCACCACTACCAGTGATCGGGACGCCGTTTGGTCCGGGGAAACTACCGCCAGAGCCGACAGCACAAGTACCCGACTCGGAACCACCAGCGGCACCCACATAAACGGAGACTTCATCGCCACCTTGGAGCTTGCCCGGCCCAACCGGCAACTGAGCGTGAACCTGGCCACCAGGGCCACCAGCTGACTCAACTTTCTTCTTAGTGGACCCCACCGTGAGCGTCGTCGGCTGACCAGTTTTAGGGTCGAGAGGGCCAAGCTTCCTCGTACCCCCGCCTGAGGCTCCGGTTGCCTCGACATCTAAGGAAGTCACGCCATCGGGTACAGTCAATCGCCCAGGATTGTCACAGGCAAATTCCTTCTTGTCTTCACCGGCTTTCTTGGTTATCTTCAACTCCACCCGACCGTTGCCGTTGCCTCCCGGAACAGGGGCTCCTTCCTCACAAGTCACGTTGGGACTGCCGCAGTCCCCTCCCACATCGGAACTTTGAACAAAGCTCAATCCGCCGCCGCCGCCACCCCCGCCTGCGCCGCCACCCTTCACCAACTTGTACTGACCCGAATCATTGAATTCATCATAAAGTGAGAGTGCTTTTTCATATGAGCACGAATTAGGGATCTTGACCATCGAACCGCTGGCGCCGCCCCCACCACCGTAACTTTGGATGTCTCCTTTGTTGTAACCGCCTCCAGCTCCACCGCCACCCCCACCACTTAAGCGCCACAGTGTGTCGTTGTCGCCGGGGGTATCCTCGCCGTTTGCATTACTACCGTTACCACCATTACCCACAGTGTCGTTACGAAATCCGCTTTGGCCCATCTTGAAGTTAGTGGAAACAGCCGAAGAGTCACTCTTGCTAAAAGTTAGCGCCTGACCGTTTGCAGTTCCACCCTTACCGGAGGATTTATCACCGGCTGGGGATCCGCCTCCGCCACCGCCACCGCCTCCGCCGCCACCGGACACAATTCCCGATATTGTACAATCCTGAAAATGTGGATTCTGATAACTGAAAAGGCTAAGCCCATCAGCACCCGAGGCCGCGGCCCCCTTGCTGCCAGGTATTGCTGCACCTGGTGCACCAGCACCGCCATTTTGAGCCTTCCCTGCAACAACTGTGCTGTACCCAGGCAGATCTCCGAGCGAACTCTTTCCCCCTCCACCAGCTCCGCCCCCACCCCCAGCAACGGCGAGAGGAGGGATGTCCGGGTTGCGGCATGCCCAATAGGTCTTTATATGTTCTGGATTTCCGCACTTAACTATCGACGAACCACCCCCGCCGCCAGCGCCACTAGCCGAGCCACCAGTGGACCCACCTGTCCCACCTGGATGACCCGATGCAATTTCCTCAGCGGGGATCGTGTCGTTGTGGCCACTTGAAGTGCTCTCAGATCCAGATCCGGCAGGGCCGGCCTTGCGACTTTCCCACTTGCCGCTACCCCCAACAGTGATCGCAATCACATCACCAGAGTGCAGGGTTCCCCCCGCCGCAAGCAGGGACTTCAACTCGAGCTTGGAGCCCAGTCCCCCTGGGGAACCCCACATAGGTCCGCTCTTCCCCCCCGCTGCTCCCCACATGGTGATGGCAACATCATCCCAGAGGGAGCCAATCTTGCAAACGTGTGTTCCGGGATTGTCATAAGTTGCGGCGCACTCCGGGATTGGAGTCTCCGATGCCACTTGCCCGCTCTGCTGAGAGCAAGCCGCAAGAAGCAGGGTAAAAACTATCAGGACAATCCGATACCGTAACATGCCCTCGGTATCGGCACGTTCTGCCGCCTACTTAAACGAAATTTTCAAGAAATTAATTGTTAAGGTCGCGCTCACGTTTTTGGATGGTGTCAAGGAGGGTTTGGTAGGCCTTGGAGAAGGACTCGACACCCTCGGCTTCGAGCTGGGCGGTGACGGCTTTCATATCGATACCCACTTCGGCGAGGTCTTCCATCAACTGGCGAGCATCATCAACACCACTCTCGAGGGTCTCGCCGACCTTGCCGTGATCCGCGAAGGCATCAACGGTCACTTGAGGCATCGTGTTGACCGTCATCGGCCCAATCAGGTCTTCGACATACATAGTGTCTCTGTAATCGGGATTCTTCGTGCTTGTGCTCGCCCAAAGGGGTCGCTGTGGCCTGGCTCCCTGACTCACTAGCGCTTCCCACCGAGGCCCACCGAACTTGCGCTTGAAGGCTTGATAGGCAATTTTGGCGTTAGCGACGGCGGCTTTGCCTTTGAGAGCCTTGGCTGCGTCGGTGCCGAGCGCGTCAAGCTGCTGATCGACCAGGGTGTCGACACGGGAAACAAAGAACGACGCCACCGAAGCGATCTTGCCCAGATCGTGACCGTTAGCAGCGGCAGCTTCCAGGCCAGCCATGTACGCGTCGGCCACTTCCATATAACGATCGACATCGAAGAGGAGCGTGACGTTGACGCTGATTCCGTCTGCAAGCGTCGCCGAGATGGCCGGTAGACCCTCTAGCGTGCCCGGAATCTTAATGATTACGTTCTCGTGGCTAATCGTGTCGTGAAGATGCTTGGCTTCGATGATCGTCTCATCGGTGTCGTGTGCCAAGAACGGAGAGACCTCAATGCTGACCAAGCCATCGATCCCACCCGATTCGTCGTAAACAGGTCGTAGCATGTCGCAGGCATCTTCAATATCTTTCACAGCCAAGCTGACAAAGATATCTTCAGGATCCAGGCCCTCGTCAGCAAAAATATCTTTGTCGTACAGCTCAGATCCGCTGACGGCCTTTTCAAAAATTGTCGGATTGGACGTCACACCACGAACAGCAAAATCATTCACCAGCCGGGCAAGTCCCCCCTCGTGGATGAGATCACGACTGATGTTGTCATACCAAACACTTTGACCAAACTCCGACAATTGCCACAAAGGGTTAGCCATAAGTCACTCCTTCAGATACTTGCCGTGACGACTCAATCGGCTCCGAGCCGGCAATTCACTAGGCGCTGGCAACACTATCAAAGGAATGCCGCCGCTGCACACCTCAATATCGAGCCTAGTTGCCTGCCAGGCAACGCCGAAACGGCTCTGGGGAGCTAGCCCGGGCCTTGTCGAAACTCTCTCAGCACGAAACCTCATAAAATCCCTAAAGGTCGGACGACTTAGTGCCGAAACTGGTTGGGTGAGAAAACAACACTCAGCGCGGACAATCAGGGCAAGATACGGCAGGCCAAGAGCATTAGTAGCACTGTGCGCGTGCGCAATCTTCTTGCTGGGCCTATCGGCGTGTCAAACTACCGGCAGATCTACCAAAACACAATCCGAAAACCGATCGGGTCAAACCGCGTCTGAAGGTGCGCCCCATTGCGACATCCCTCTCCGAGGTAGCAATAACACCTACATCGAAGGCCCACCGTTCAACTTCACAGTGGCACCCTCTCCAAACGAGGTTGTCACGGTCACGGGGACTCTCAAAGACTCAACACCTTTGGTAAACGGCCCCGGCGCAAGGCAACTAAAGGCCAATATTGCCGAAGCCACGATCAAGAAGAGATCTACCAATGAAGTTATCGGGACTGTCGGCAGCGGAGCCAAATTCAGTACATTTGTCCCATATCTGGATTTCGATGCGAATCAGTACCCTTCCTTCTCTCTTGATGGACGTTTGGGAGCGAGCCAGCCTGAAAGGATTAACGCGCTTTGGGGCAGGCTGCACGAAGCACCTAATACCACCGTTCCGAACAATGTCGATCAACCAGATGTGGTCATCCAAAATGTCACGTCGCAGGCAGTGACAGTTTCCGATATCTACCGAGCGTTCGACTGTACCCGTGCCCTCAGCGGCGCGGTGTACAGTCCCCGCACTGGGGGCACTGAGAGCTGGCCCGTTGAAGAGTCGATTGAGCCAAGTCCAACGGGTCCAAATGGATGGAGACTCTGGATACCTGAGGCAAAGCTGCCCCAGGCCGATTATCGAGGCAACTCATTTGGCCAAGTACAAATCTGTGGCACTTCGTGCCTATATGCCATGTGGGGCATGTCTAGCGCTGGCCGCACCCAACAATGTGTTTCCGCTCCCGTAAGACCCGAACCCGAGCCCTCCACCCAAGCCGCACTAATCTGCAAGGTCGATGAGACCAGCAGCCCAGTCACTTTCATTGTCACCGAAAGCAAGTGCGCGGCACCTCTTGGGTGGGGACATATCGAAGGCCGACATCGCTCCGTCAACGTCCGGGTTTACAATTGCACGCCGGTCGATGTGTGGATACAAGTAAGAGACTGGAGTGGCGATCTCAACGATAACCCGAACGGCAAAAAAATCTCCCCCGGGGGATACGTTACTTTTTCGACTGGTAGTGGTGGGGACACGCATGGATGGGGTCGGCTGTGTACGGACAGCCAATGTCCACAGGCTCATGGCGAGAATTCACCAGCGATCATGGCAAATTTTCATTGGGAGAACGACTTTGGAACAAGCAACAAGGCCGAGTGCGGCGTGGCCCCAACATTCCAATACGGGTCAGCATCACCCACATATTGGTGTAGAGGGGATGTCGACAACACAGGTGACCTAGACAATATTGCTGGCTTCGTCCTGTGCAGTCCAACAAACGATAAGCCCAACTTGGTATGCCCCAAAGCGTTCCCGTGAACGAGACAATCGGGCTGGCAACGATCTAGGACCACCGACTCTGACTGTCGCTTCCGATGTCTTGCCGATTCACGACTGATACAATTCTCACTCCCACCCTGAATGGCACATAAGCAACTCCCCCGCCCATAGGTAGTGTTGATGGCGACATGATCAGCATCCCGACCGACACGCCTGACACAAGCGAATTCCTACAACAACTTGGGTTTCATGAAGTTGTTCACCAGTGGTTCTCGGAGCAGCTTGGGGCACTGACTGCAGCACAACAGCAGGCTTGGCCACGAATTGCCGAGGGTGAGAACTCTTTGATTCTGGCGCCGACTGGATCGAGTAAGACTCTGGCCGGATTTCTGTGGGCTATCAGTGGATTTCTCAAGTCCCCGGCTCCGCCGGCCACGAAGACAGTTCGGCTCCTCTATATTTCGCCCCTCAAGGCGCTCAATTACGACATCGAACGGAATTTGCGGGTGCCGTTGACCCAGATGCAGGATCTGGCCGCTGCTCGAGGTGAGTCGTTGCCGGAGATCAGAATTGCTGTTCGAACCGGTGATACCAAGACCTCAACGCGCAACTCGATCTTGCGCAATCCCCCAGACATCTTGATCACTACGCCCGAGTCGCTCTACTTGATGCTCACTGCGCCGAAAGCCCGAACAATCTTGCACGGTGTTGAGTCGGTGATCCTCGATGAGATCCACGCCATTGCCGGCAACAAGCGAGGCACTCACTTGGCAGTCTCGCTTGAGCGTCTCGAGGAATTGCGTTCAGTCGAAGCGCCACTGCAACGGATTGGACTCTCGGCGACGGCCCGCCCACCGGAAGCCATAGCCTCTCTCCTCGGCGGATTCTCGACTGCTGGCCAGTCCGCCAGCCGCATAACAACGGTGGCTGGGCGGCCGGTTAGTGTGGGGATCAAATCGATTTGATGGCGGTTTGGGCCAACTGGGTGAGGGCCGGCAAGTCGGCTTGCGTACCGCCGACATATTCCAGAGCTAGAGAGTTCCCCTTCGCGGTTTGGGTGCCAACAACAATCGAATCAGGCATGTTGGCCGAGAATGCTTGCTGGCCAAGGTTTGGCACGGGCGTCGTTGTGGGATATTGACTGGGATTGTAGACACTGGCCGGACCGTAGGTAGCGAGAATACTTTTGCCCCCACTGCCTGTCCAGGTGCAAGTGCCATTTGTGGCATTGTTTTGGGCGCCCTCTTCAGCGTTTGACGAGCCGATCACCGCGTTGACTTCATCTGGTGTAAGTAGCGAGCACACCTGGAATGGCGTATTGGCATCGCTGCCATACGGGTTCAGCGGGGCAGTGGTCATTGTTGAACCCTTACTGGAACTGTTCTTGGAACTACTGGAGGAACAGGCCGACACGCCCACAACAAGCGTCGTGCAAACAATAAACAGTGCGATCTTGCGCTTGCGCATTCAATCCCCGATCAGCAGTAGGCGAACTCAGACAACATATATATCCCACTCGACAATGCCCAAATATAGCCAAACGGCTACTCGACGCGCTACCCGCCGCAAAAACCAGTCTGATAGTTCTGTTGGGAGTTCTTCACACAATGTTTGGTATCGTCGCCCCATATGACCCAGACACATACTGCCGACACCGATACTACCGATCCGTTGAGCGGCCTCGATATGCCGCTGCAAGAAGCGATGTTAACGCAACGCTCAATCCGTCGACTGCGGCCAGATCCGGTTGATGATGCCATCATTCTCAAATGCATCGAGCTAGCCCTCAAGGCGCCGACAGGATCAAATGCCCAGAACTGGGAATGGATCATCGTCAGAGACGAGCAGACCAAGGCAAAATTTGGCCGACTGAACCGATTTATCTGGAGGTTCTACTCCAAGACTGCAAACTCTGCAAGCGACTCCCAAAGCCGTGGCCTTAGCAAGATTATGGAAGCTGTCCAATGGCAGCTCGATCACTTCGAAGAAACTCCCGCTCTAGTTGTCCCATGCCTGCGCTCTGGCAAGATTCCGTTGTTGCCCATGCCGCCGATCATCGAGTCATCCTTCTACGGCTCGATCTACCCCAGCGTGCAGAACTTTCTCCTTGCCGCCCGAGCAATGAACCTGGGCGCATCGCTTATCACCCTGCCGCTTTGGAGCATGACCGCAGCCCGGATCATTCTCGGATTGCCTCTCAAGGTTCAGCCATGCTGCATGATCCCCGTCGGCTGGCCCCAAGGTCACTATGGCCCAACACAACGCAAGTCAGTTGAATCAGTCGTACATCTCGACCGCTACGGCCATCAGCCGTTCAAGGCCCCTGAGCCACGTTAACTGCTCACTTAGTTAGCTGATGTCGGTCAAAACCTGGCCCGGATACTCACTTGAGGTTGCATTTGGGCTGGTGGCGGGAGCAGGATTCGAACCTGCGAAGGCGAAGCCGCCTGATTTACAGTCAGGTCCCTTTGTCCACTCGGGTATCCCGCCAGAGATCCTAGTAACCATAGTTCATCGTTCCGGATTTGAAACTCAATTCCGTTGCGTCAACTCGAGATCATCCCGAGACTCGGCGATCGCTGCGAACGCCCAAAAAAATCGCCACAGTACAGGTCTCAGCGAATCCTTAGGTTGGGATGCTAAGAATTGATCCGAGCATTTTTTTACCACGCTCATCTTCCAGTTGAAGTTTGGAATCCCGGGCGTCCGGGACCCGAGAAGAATTGATCTTTCATATGTCTATTTCATTTGCTCATACGCGACGGCGATGGTTTTCGGAACGGCTTGCGGCTTCGGTTCGGCCAGCGATTGTGGCACTCTTGGCCACTGTTGTATCTTTCGGGATTGGATCATCGGCACTTGCCTGTAAGGGATTTACCGAAATGTGCCCAGGCTATGTTCTGACCGACGCTCCGTACAAGATCGTGGTCGCCGATCAACCCAACTCAAAAAACCTGCGAGCGTTGAGAGGCACCCTGCCGAGGGTTGTCCGTCATTTGAACCAACACATGAACCACAGACTCAAACTGCACTTAGCCCCAGGGGATCACGCAAAACATTTCCGGCCACGCAACAATTGCATTGTCATTCACCTATCACCCACAGCAACGTCCCGACCGGGGTTGTTTGGCCAAGCAAGCCCCGAACTCGACGATGCGACTGGGCGAATCGTCGGAGGAAAAGTTAAGATCTTCGAACCCTCTTTTGCGCATGATCTGCTACAAGAGGTCTTACTGCATGAATTGGGCCATGCTCTCGGTTTGGACCATTACGACGAGGCCATCGACGGCCGCACGCAAATAATGCACCGCAGCCACTTTCACGTGCCGGCCACACTAGGAGTCGGCGATATTCGTGGACTTCGACATCTTGCCCATCTAGAGAATGGCCAAGAACAGGGCACGATCACGCCGGTAATCGCTCGGTCCAGCCTGAAGTGGAGCCCGACCAAACCAAGCGATCCAATCATGATTTATGGTTCTGGCTTCACCGGAGCAACGTCGCTCCTCTTTGGTTTGGCACCCGCCAAATTTGATGTAGTTGACGACAGCCATATTTTGGCTTGGCCGCCTGACAGCCCAGCCGGCTCTTTCCACATACACGTTGTTACCCCGGATGCGACAAGCCGCACAACCGCTGCAAGTAGGTTCCACTTTGCCAATACCCGCCCGAACACCAAGCCTTTACTGGTGCAACCAAATGGCGGCCCCGCCAGCGGCGGTCTCAGGGTGCAAATTCTTTGTGAAGACGCCACGGCAGCGACTGAAGTCCTTTTCGACAATGTACCCGCCTTGGACGTAAGAATTGAGAACAAGGGACTCATTACTGCAACTGTCCCGCCCGGGGTGTCCGGACCGGCGACAGTATCGTTGGTCAATCCGTGGGATAGGCCGCAGCGATGCCCACGTCCGTTCACATATTATCCGGGCCCAGAAGTGACTGAAATCAAGCCAACGAAGGACCCCGGTGCCGGGGATGACCAAATTGTCATTCGTGGAACCAGGTTTCTGGCTCTCGGACCAACACAAGTCACGTTTGGGAACGTACCCGCTTCCAATGTCCGCTTAATTAGCGACAGCGAAATTATCGCCACGGTACCCCAATTGCCTGACGGATCACACGATGTGATCATTCGCACTTCCCTTGGGGATTCAACACCTAGCCCAGCCTCGCAATATTGCTCTGGCGCCGCACCATCGGCAGCCGCAGCAGCACCCCCACCACCGCCTCGGATCTCGGATTCTCCAGTCGATTGCATGGACGATCGGGAAATTCTAACTGGGCCTGACGCAAAACCGCAGTCCCCTGATTCTTGGAACAGTCCGAACCCATGGAATTCGGAGCCGGCGTCATTCCCAGTGTCCCCTGAAGGACCGATGAGGTCAGCTGCGGCGTCAGCATCACCAGATCGGATGCCCCGTCCTACTGCTCCATCGCCCTCGAACACTCCACTTGGGTGGGCTGTGGAATAGGAACCGCCTGCATCAGACCAAGCGCAGTGCCCTCATTTGCCAGCTCCACCGGAGCTGGCAGATCAAGCCAATCGAGCAGGTACAGTCTCAGCGCTTGCTTAACTTAGGCTGCTACGAATTAATACTTAATATTTGTATATCGGCGTTCGACTGACCACAGGCGAGCACAACCAGATACAGCCCACGGGGGGCTTCCCAATGTTTCAATCGTTCATTCACCAGGTAGGCCGACGGCCTAGATCGGCGTCAAGACGTATAGGACTACGCCCTGTTCTTGCTGTCCTTCTAGCGACGCTCCTGTCTCTGACATTGGCCTCGTCAGCGCTGGCGGTCAGGGGATTTTCTGAGCTGCATCCCGGCTATGCCATGACAGATACGCCTTACAGAATTGTCGTCGACAAAGACGTGCGTGTCACGAAGGAGACCGACGATATCGTAGCCAGTTTGCCCGGAGTGGTACGCCAGATTAACGAACACACAAATGGCAAGCTCAGTCTTGCCAAGAATCCGATCCGCCCAGTTTTGGCAAGCTACAAGCCGCGCAATAACGACATAGTGATTCAAGCTGCTCTACGCAACATTGACGCCACCACATTGGGCGTGGCTCGGCTCCAATTGGACCATCCAAGCGCAACCATCGTGGGGACCAGAATTCTGGTCTATCCTAGGACCTTCGCATCCGGCATGGTTGCAGAGGTGCTTCTGCACGAAATTTGCCACGCTCTCGGCCTGGGCCATTGCGAGGACTGTGTCGACGACCGCCCGCAGACAATGAATCCTACGCTCTACAACTCGGTGCAAGCTTGTTTGGGCGAGGGAGACGTCCGGGGACTTCGATATCTTACTTGTGTGGGATCAGGCAACAACGGTCGTGGGCCAGCAGGAAAGGCTGCCACTGGAGCCCGGACAGGGTCCCCAGAACCGGCCACAGCCAACGGAGCGGATCCCGGCGCACCCCGTCCACACCCCGTAACCCCCAGTGCTGCTCTACCCACTTCCGACCAGCCTGTCGCTGCCGCTCCCACCATCGAAGCCTTAAGCCCAAATTGGAGCAGCCTGGCAGGCGGAGGAGAGCTCACGATACAAGGGACAGGCTTTACCGCCATGACGGCTGTCTATTTTGGTACAACTGCGGCACGGTTTTTCAGAATCCAAGACGATCAAACTCTATTGGTCCACATTCCGGAGGCGTCCGTCGACGGCCAGGTGCATGTACACGTGGCGACTCCAGATGCCTCAAGCCTCACTACCGAAAAAAGCAAGTTCTACTATTTTGGTGAAACCAAGACCCCCCAAATCACAAACATTAGACCGGCCATTGGGACTAACAGTGGCGGGCAAAGAGTATCAATTACTGGCGACGCTATCTCTCCATTGACACAGGTCTATTTCGGTGACCGGCTCGCGACAGACGTCAAGATTTTGAGCCCGACTCTCATCAGCGCCACGACTCCACCGGGCACAGCTGGAGAAGCCAGCGTGTCGCTCGTCAGTCCGTGGGGCAGATCAGAAGCATCAAGTTCAAACATATTTACCTATTTGCCCGGTCCCGAAATCACGGCACTCACACCAAACGTGGGCCCCAGTTTGGGTGGCAACCAAGTGACCATCCGAGGCGACCGTTTCATGGGCCTGGGGGCAACAACAGTTCATTTTGGGCCTGCCCAAGCCTCGAGAGTCCGAGTCGTTAGCGACAACGAGATCACTGCCATGGCGCCACCTTTGCCGCTTGGTAACTATTCAGTGACCGTGCGGAATTCGAACGGCGAATCTGTTGCCAACGAGCAGTCACAGTATGCGTCTGTTCCCCCGCCACCAAGCCTCAGCGTTGTCGACACTCAGGGCCCAAGTGCAGGCGGCCAACCGATAGGCATCAAACTGACGGGAGCCAGACAAACCAAGGCTGTCTACATAGGCGACTTGCGAGCATGGTTTTCTGTCGAGGATGATGGAACGCTTAAAGTCAGTCCGCCTCCCCACAAACCCGGTAAGTACGACATTAAAGTTGTCTCGGATGCTTCGCCCCTGCCATCGATCGCCCAACGAGCGTATACCTATCTACCAGCGGGCTAAGACACCAACCTGCTGGCCAAGGCCTTCTCAAATTGAGCTCCACCAGAGTTGCAATCCCCCTTGCATTGACCTATCGTTACCGCACCGTTAATTCTGACTTAACCAATCGGAAGAGAGGGAAGCAGGTATCGACAGCTGTCTTGTTGGTCGATGGCCAGTCCTCGGACCCGCCCACTGGCGTTGGGCACGACGACACGAACCGGCCTAGACTCGCAAGGAACGAATGTCACCTGCGGCCATCAAAGCGCAGTTGTTGCAATGGGCAGAACGGTAACATTTTGCCCACGTCGCAGCTAACAATGTAGGAGTCCAACGTGGTTCAGCGCAGGCTTCAACGCGTGAGACCTTTTTGTCTCGCCGTCATTGCCTTTCTTGGCATTGGAACACTGGTTGGTTGCACAAGTGTCGGAGCGACTTCTGCCACCAACACGTCCGTTCGTGTCGCCTACATGGCGAACCTCACACACGCCCCAGCAATTCTTGCCGTCGATCAGGACTATCTGTCTAAGGCACTTGGCGATCGCACCAAGCTTGACAGCAAAGTCTTCAGTGCCGGTCCCGAAATCATTCAAGCCCTGTTCTCGGGCGCCGTCGACCTGGCTTTCGTTGGCCCGAGCCCAACAATTTCAGGATTCACGCAGTCTCATGGACAAGCATTACGCATTATCGCAGGGACTACCTCGGGTGGGGCTGCCCTGATCGTCAAGTCCGGCATCAACACACCCCAAGATCTCAAAGGCAAGCATCTGGCAACTCCCCAGCTCGGCAACACCCAAGATGTTGCCCTGCGGGCATGGCTCAAACAACAAAATCTGTCGGCCGACGCTCAAGGCGGGGGCGATGTGTCAATCACTCCGCAAGAAAACTCACAAACGCTCGAGACCTTCCGTCAAGGACAAATTGACGGAGCTTGGGTGCCTGAACCATGGGCAAGTCGCCTTGTCCTCAATGGTGGCGGGCACATGCTGGTCGACGAATCCAGCCTCTGGCCGGACGGCAAATTCGTAACGACACAACTAATCGTACGAACGGAGTTCTTAAAGGATCACCCGGACCTTGTTCGCAAATTCCTCAACGGATATCTGCAAGCCATGAACGCAATCAATGCCGACCCTGCCACATCTCAACAAGTTGTCAATGGCGCCTTGGCCAAGCTGACCGGTAAGCCGTTGTCAGACAAGGTCATCCAGACCGCCTGGCCCCGACTCAGCTTCACCGTCGACCCAGTAGCATCATCGTTGATGAAATCAGCCCGCGATGCCGAATCGGCCGGATTTGTCGAAAAGGTCAACCTCAAGGGGATCTACGATCTCGACCTGCTCAACGCAGCATTGAAAGCCCAAGGCAAGCCAGCAGTGGAGGACAAATAGTGATTGAAGCACAACGCATTTACCAACCCTCAACTCCGGTTATGGCGCCCTCGGGAGCTGTAACCGGAGTGCCAGCAAGCAACCCGGTTACGACGAGACCAGCCATCTCTATCAATGGTGTCACCAAGAGATACGGTGACGGATCCAATGCACTGCTGGCCCTTGACAACCTGACGTTACAGGTGGGTGAGGGCGAGTTCCTTTGTATGGTAGGAGCTTCGGGCTGTGGCAAAAGCACACTGCTCAAACTCCTCGTTGGCCTCTACAAGCTGGACCAAGGCACGATAGATGTCGGCGATCACAATACTGCCCTCATGTTCCAAGAATCGGCCTTGTTCCCATGGCTCACCGTCGAAAAGAACATAGAAATGGCTATGCGATTTCGAAGGGCGAAGGTGCCGCGCAGGCAGCGCAGGGAAAAAGTTGAAGAACTCTTAGACCTTGTCTACCTGTCGGGATTCGGCAAGAAACGTCCGCACGAACTGTCAGGTGGCATGCGCCAACGAGTGGCGATTGCCAGAGCCTTGGCCCAAGAAGCCAACATCCTGTTGATGGATGAGCCATTCGCTTCTCTCGATGCCATGACCCGCGACGTATTGCACGACGAGCTCGAACGCATCTGGTCCCAAACCGGCATGACGATCATGTTTGTCACCCACGACGTGCGCGAGGCAGTTCGCCTTGGCGATCGTGTGGTTCTGTTATCGAGCCGTCCTGGTCGGGTCGTGGCCGAGTTTCCCGTCGACATCGCCCGACCGCGCAACATCGAATCGAACGAGGTGGCAGAGCTGTCCGCCACAATCACAGCGGGCTTGCGCAAGGAGGTAAGGCGCCATGGCGTATAACACGACATCGACTAGCAATCCCGGCGGCCCAAAGCTGGACAGGGCGTCCGGGTCCGGACCCGGACCCGGTAACGATACTGGGAACGCTGAAGGACCGGCGTCACCCACGACCGTTCTGACCCGTGAGCCTGACCTGATGACCGGAACAAATGTGACCAACCTGCCAAAAGGCAGAGACCAGCTCCAGCAGGAGCTTTCAGGACTCGATTCACTTGTTGCGCCCAAGCCCACAGCCACCGGCCATCACAGACGAATCACCAAGCTCTGGCAAGCAACCTGGCCCAAACTGGCCGCGATTGCGTTCGTCTTGACGGCCTGGCAGCTCGTCGTATGGTCAGGCTGGCGACCCACTTACGTCTTTCCCGGACCGACCGAAGTCTTCTCTGAGTTCTGGAACCAAATCCTCACCCTAGATATGGCCAAAGCTGTTGGTCACACTCTGCAGCGGGCAGCCCTTGGGTTCACCCTCGCTGTAGCAGTCGGTACTGTTCTTGGACTGGCCGTGTCGCGCAGCCGCATTATCCGTACAGCATTTGGGTCGCTACTCACCGGATTGCAAAGCATGCCATCGATAGCCTGGTTCCCTTTGGCAATTCTGTTTTTCCAATTGAGCGAGTCGGCGATCCTGTTCGTTGTTGTTTTGGGTGCCGCCCCATCTGTCGCCAACGGCTTGATCACCGGAGTCGACCACACTCCCCCACTCCTCCTGAATGCCGGCAAAGTCTTGGGCGCCAAGGGCTTGAAGGCACTTCGCCATGTGGTGATCCCGGCCGCTCTGCCTGGTTACGTGGGCGGACTCAAACAAGGCTGGGCCTTCGCGTGGCGGAGCTTGATGGCAGGCGAGCTGCTGGTAATCATTGCCAGCAAGCCCTCAATTGGCGTGCGCCTCCAATTCGCCAGAGAAATGTCCGACGCCTCAGGCCTCATGGTGATGATGATCGTAATCCTCATGATTGGCATCTTGGTTGACTCACTGGTCTTTGGCACGGTCGAGCGCAGCGTGCGCCGCCGCCGTGGCCTCATCGACACAATCTAATTGAGAACAACCTGGTAGACAGCCGAGACTAGATCTCCGCTTGGATGACGAAAAAACTACCAAAACTCTCGGGATTCAGGAGAGCCTGGATTTCGGTTAGTTCGCTTTTCGCTTGGAGTTGGGTCATCACGTCTTGGCGCTGGGCTGCCGCCCTGGCCTCTTCGCTTGCCTTGGCCTTGATATCGTCAATTCCGTTGGCCTTAAGCCAGCCGGCTTGGGTCGTCACGTCCGTGGTCCAGCCATTGTCCTGGAGCCAATTGGTAATGATGTCATGAGGGACATCGCACGTGATGTCTGCACTACCCTGTGGCGTTCGGAATGGGTCAACCCGTTGATGCCCTCTGTAGGCTCGCACCGGCCAGTCCGACCTGGCTGCCAATTCGGCGGCCGTGGCACCGTAGTCCACAATGGTTAACAATGCTGGTCGCTCAACGTGCTGGGTGAGAGTTTCAATCCACTTTTTGGCGACGATAGGGATTGGTAGAATCCCAGCTGCATCTGGCGGCAATGTTGGCGGATACCAACGTTCGCCGCACTCGCGCAGCTCCCCCTCTACCGGGACCTGCTCCGGCCGGAGGGTCAACCCGCCGGTTGGCGAGTCCTCAGACAAAACAACCACTTCTGCGTCACGCGCCGCGAGTAATCGTGCCGGCATGTTATCAATGAGCTCATGAGCCACAATTACGTTGGGGCACCAGGGCAGATCCTCAAGTAACAGCGCAGCCTGAAGTCCCCTCTGGCTGGCTAACTCCCTGGCCTGAGGCGACACGTCGACAACAACCCCTTCGAAGATATCTCCCTGGGGAATCATCTCACTCGCATGCCCCAGCAGCGCGCCCCGGCCTCCACCCACGTCAGCCAACCGGATCTCATTGACCCCAACCTGATCTCGCCACTCCTCAATCGACCGAACCAAACAGCGAGCAAACACTGACCCCAATTCAACGGAGGTCACATAGTCTCGATCGCCCCCAGCCCCCGTCCCCTCCCGCATGTAGTAACCCTCGCGCCCATACAACGCCCGCTGCATAAACTGTGCAAAGTCGGTCCTCAATTCGCTGTCTCCCAGGGAGCAGCTCCGGCCAAGGTGATGGCCTCTGCGTGCAGGGAGTCTACGAGAGGCGAGCCAGCTGAAATCAGCTCGCCAAATTCGCTTACGCTGTATTGAATAACGTCTGCTTCATTTCCTGACCAAGATCTAATCCGCTCCGACAGCATGTCCACTTGCTGGTACCATTTTTCACTCTCGAACTCGATATCGTCTGATCGCAGAACAACTAGATCGACATCGCTAGCAGAAGTCCCATCCCCCCTTGCAGTTGATCCAAACACGGCCACCCAGATAGGTGCAAGAGGCCACGACTGAACTACTTCGGAGATTCGTCGATACAATTCTTGTCGAAGATCGGCCAATTCTTCAATTGCCGCCGCTGCCAAATGGTCTCTATTGAGGGAAAATAGAGCTGCCGGCGGAATGTCCTCTCGTACGACGATTCCCTCGCCAACCATCTCGTTGAGAGCGTTCAAGACACCCTTCTGACTGGCCCGGTCTCCGAGTATCCGTGCAACCTCGCGTCCAGTCAGTGGCGACCGCGACCGACTCAAGACAGCCAACGCTGGTCCCCGAACGGTATTGACAACTGAGCGAATCGGAAAGACAAGGTCCATATGAGTACCATACTACTCACTTGAGCACTATAGTACTCATGCACAGAAGCAGAGCTTGGAATTCTGGGCTAGGCGCAATTCCAGTTGCTCCGTGGCCCACTCGGCCCCAACCCCCTTACGACGCCAGCATCTAAAGCTTGGAGGGTGCTGCTAGATACATGTGGAGGGCTCGCCTGATTAGGTCGCTTTGAGAAGTCTTCTCGGCTTTGGCTTGTTTCAGAAGCGCCTTGCGTAAATCCGGATCTAACCGAACAGGAACCACTTGGCTTGGTCCTGATCCTATGAGAGGGCGACCCCCACGTCGTCGCAGCTCCTTGACGTCATAGCCGGCTTCGGCCTCGTCAGCCAGCTTCTCAATATCCGAGTCGGTAAGCACTGCCCCCTTTGCCGTCCGGTAAGTTCTCTTCTTCATTTTTCTTCCCCTCTCCATCATAGGAGGTCCATGTATTTCAACATAATCCAATTGTAATACACAACCTGACAAACCGCCGACAATACGGCTATCGGGCGACGAGGGTGGCGACTTCGGAGAAGTAGGTGAGGACGGGGGTGATGCCTCCGACGATTACCAGGATCGAGAGGGCGCTTAGAGCGACGGCGATAGGGGGCGGCACTAGGGCCAGTCCGCTAGTGGACTCGGCTTCTAGATGGGCGAACTCTGGGGCGGGCTCATCGAAGAACATGCGCCGCACAACGCTCATGTAATAGAAGGCAGCTATCACGGAGTTGACAGCAACAACGCCGGCTAATACCCATGACCAGGTTGACCCCTGAGCGGCGAGGGCTTTGAAGACTTGGAACTTGCCCAACCATCCGGCGAGGGGCGGAATACCGGTGAGTGAAGCCATGAACAGGGTCATCATGACAGCGAGCACGGGCATCGACTTGTACAGACCCTTATAGGAATCCAGACTGCCCGACTTGGTGCGGCGAGCCACAGCAATCACAACGCCGAACGCGCCCAGATTCATTACCCCATATACAAGCAAGTAGATAACAGCGGCTTGCAAGGCGTTGGCGGTGGCGGCGGGACTCTCGCCCACAACTGCAAAGGGTGCCAAGATATAGCCGGACTGGGCAATCGACGAATAAGCCAAGAAGCGGACGATGTTGGTTTGGCGCAGAGCGATGAGGTTTCCGACGGTCATGGTGAGAGCCGAGAGGACCCACATCATCGGACGCCAGATAGCCCCATTGCCGGCAAAGCCCACGTACATGAGCATGATGAGACCAACGAAACCGGCAGCTTTGACCGACACCGAAAAGAAAGCCGTGATTGGCAGGGGCGCTCCCTCATAAACATCGGGGGCCCAAAAATGAAACGGTACGGCCGAGACTTTGAAAGAGAAGCCGACCAGGATCAGCACGATTGACAAAGCAACCATCGGTTCTGCCACTCCACCACTTTGGCGGGCGAGCGCAAATGCGATCTCGGTGAACTTGGTCGATGCTGTGATGCCGAACACGAGCGACATCCCGTAGAGCATGATTGCCGTCGACAGCACACCCAGCAAGAAGTACTTCATGCCTGCTTCATTCGAGCGCAACGAGCGCTTGTTCCAGGTGGCCAGCATGTATCCGGGTGCCGAGAACAATTCAAATGCGATCAGCAGCACCACCAGGTCCCGCGCCGATGACACCAAGAACATGCCCACAATCGAGGCCACCAAAAGGAAATAGAACTCGCCCCGGTAGAAGGCGCCTTCTTCGATCATGTTGACCGACAAGAACAACACGACATAGCCAGTCAGCACGAAAAAACCCTTCAGGACAAGGGCGAACGGGTCAACAACGTAGCTACCTCCGAAGAGGCTGCGCGCCTCGCCCGAAGCCCCCAAGGTGAGCAGAGGCACAGCACTGAGCAAGAGACCAAAGGCCGCAATTCCAGCGAGGGTCCACTTGGACCGGCTCGGCAGCACGAGGTCAACCAGCAGCAACAGCATCATGAGCGCTGCGAGAATTATCTCTGGGGCGAGAGCGTGCCAATCGATCATCCAAATATCCCTGTAAACATTGGTGCTACCGCAGTGTTAGTCACGTTCATGACTAAGCCCGGGAAGACTCCCAGCGCCACCGTCATGATGATCAACGGTGTCCAGGCTGCATACTCAAACGGATTAACGTCGTGCAAGGTCACGCCCTGCCAACGCTCCGGAATCGGACCTTGAGCGACTCGCTGCAACATCCACAGCAGGTAGCCCGCCGTCAGCACCGTGCCTACGGCTGCTGCAACCATGAGGCCACGGAAGAATCCAACATTGAGCCCTGGGGCCGGATTGAAGGCCGCCAACATCGACGTGAACTCGCCCGGAAAACCGGCCAGAGCGGGCAGCCCCAGCGACGCAAACGAGACAAACACTAACAGGCCACCCAACTTGGGCACCGAGTTGATCAGCCCGCCCAGCTTCGAAATTTCACGAGTGCCGTAGCGCTCTTGCACCGATCCGGCCAGGAAGAAGAGCATACCGGTCACGATTCCATGAGCGACCATGCCAAAAATGGCTGCGTTAATACCCACCGGTGTGAGAGTGGCAATACCCAGCATTATAAAGCCCATGTGGCCCACCGAGCTAAAGGCGATCAGGCGCTTGATATCGGTTTGGGCAAGACAGGCCAGCGAACCATAAATGATTCCAATCACGGCTAGTAGTCCAATCACAGGAGCCCACTTATGAGCAGCATCGGGCAGAATCGGCATGGCAATCCTGATGAAGCCATAGCTACCTAACTTCAAGAGGATGGCTGCCAACACAACCGAGCCCACCGTTGGCGCCTCGGTGTGGGCATCGGGTAACCAAGTGTGGAACGGCCACATCGGCACCTTGATAGCAAACCCTAAGAAGAGGCCGCCGAAGAGCCACATGGCCGCCTGAAGCGGGATTCCCCGAGCCGCACTTTGTAACTCGACAATGTCAAACGTATTCGGGGTCGACAAAAAGAACAGCCCCATGAAGCTCACCAACATGAACGCGGAGCCGAAGAGCGTGAAGAGGAAGAACTTAATCGCCGCATATTGTCGCCGTGGCCCTCCCCAAATACCGATAATGAAGTACATGGGCAAGAGGACAATCTCGAAGAAGACAAAAAACAAGATCAGGTCAAGCGCAACGAACGTGCCCAACATGCCCGTCTCGAGCAGGAGCAACAAGAATAGGAACATCTTCGGATTGTGTGGTTCCGGGAAGTGATGCCACGAATAGATAATGCACAGAATCGTGATCACGCCCGTGAGAACAAACATAGGCAACGAGATGCCATCCATCCCTAGGTGATAGCGGGTGTGGATAGCCCTAATCCAGGGCAGATTGACGACGAACTGGAACCCTGAATCCGAATAGTGGAACCGACCCATAATGCCGAGCGTGACCACAAAGGCCGCTATGGCACTGAGGAGCGCAACCCACTTAATACCATTCTCTCGCTTCTTGGGCATGGCAAGAATGACGAGCGCACCAACGATGGGCAAGAAGGTTGCTAACGTCAGCGCCCAATTATCAAACCATTCCACTGTTATTTCCCTTCGCTGAAAATTGAATTGCTCGCGGAGCCTGTCCTGAGGACGAGCGCCAGCGAGGACGTGAGGGCTCGCAAATGGATTCGGATTCCTGGATCCTCACGGTCGCCTGGCGGCTCCCTCAGGATGACGGAGGAGAGTGCTCGCTGCGCTCGCAACCGGGGGCACCCCGGTCGCCCCGACGGACTGGATTGCTTCGCTCCGCTCGCAATGACGGGGATCATACAACTACCGCCAATACGACGCCAATCACACAGCTGGCGGCGAAAAGCACGCCAGCATATTGCTGGACTTGCCCTGTTTGCATGCGTCGCAAGAATCGTCCCGACTTGTTTGCTCCCGAAGCCGACTCGTTGTATGCAGTATCGATGACCTTCTGATCGATTGCGTATATGGCTAGCCCGGCTTTGACGGTGGCGGCCGCTGTGACGTTGAGGGTGGCATCGATAATATTTTGGTTTGTCCAGTAGACGGCTTGGGCCAAGGGTTCCCGGATGAAGTAGACAATCGCCCCGTAGAGATGGTCGAGATAATACTTGTGGACCAGCACGTGGCGAATACGACGCAGGATGGCATAACGGTCGATGATGTCGCCGGGGGTCTTCTTCCACAGATAGATCCAGGTGGCAAGGAAAATACCGAGACCCGCTACCGCCACAGATGCAACCGCCAGAATTACGGTGCTCAAATCGAAGGCATGCTCACCGAGAGCGGGGAATTCCTTGACGACCTCATGCACGAGGTGTGGCTCAGCCCAGTGAGAAAAGACATTGAAGTCACCGGGCATGCCGAGGAATCCCACAAGGGCCGAGGGGATGGCCAGCAAGATCAGCGGTGTAGTCATCAAGGCTTCGGACTCGTGCGGGTGTCCGTCACCACGGTATTTGCCATGGAACACCATGTGAGTTGCCCGGAACATGTAGAACGCTGTCAGGAACGCCACCGAGAGTCCAATGGCCCAAACCCACTGATAGTTGTGGTGGAACGCTGCAGAGAGAATTTCGTCTTTGGAGAAGAAGCCGGCCAGCGGGAACACACCGCACAGAGCCAGGGTGCCGACCAGCCAAGTGCCGTAGGTCTTGCGCATCACGTGACGCAGTCCACCCATCTTGCGCATGTCTTGTTCGTGGACCGCATGAATTACAGATCCAGACCCCAAGAAGAGCAAGGCCTTGAAGAAGGCATGCGTGAAGAGGTGGAACACGGCTGCGGGCCAGGCGCCCACTCCGATGGCGAAAACCATAAACCCCAACTGGCTAATCGTTGAGTAGGCCAACACCTTCTTGATGTCGAATTGGACCAATGCCAACAGAGCGCCAATTATGGCCGTGATCGAGCCGATGATAACGATCAAGTGCGGGGCGGCACCACTGATATCGAAGCCGACCACGAAGACCGGAAACATCCGGGCCAACAGATAGACCCCAGCCACAACCATGGTTGCAGCATGGATCAGTGCCGATACTGGAGTTGGACCCGCCATGGCATCGGGAAGCCACGTGTGCAACGGGAACTGGGCCGACTTTCCCATCGCCCCAATGAAGAGGCAGATCCCGGCAACCAACAAGATTGTGCCGGTGAATTCACCGGAAATGGCGGCCTCGTTGATCTCCTGAATGTTGAAGGTTCCGACCGCCCAAAAACAGATAATCGTGCCAATCAGGAGACCGAGGTCACCGGTGCGAGTAGTCAGGAAGGCCTTAATACCAGCGCTCGAATTTGCTCGCTCTTCGAAGTAGTGCCCAATCAGCAGGTAAGAGCAAAGGCCCATGATCTCCCAGCCGAAGATGGCCAGGAACAGCGAGTCGGCGACGATGAGCGTGAGCATGCCCGAGGTGAACAAGGAGAGGGTGGCAAAGTATTGCACATAACGGATCTCACCCCGCATGTAGGCAATCGAGTAAATCTGTACCATCAAGGAAATCGTCGTCACCACCACAGCCATAACCGTGGTGAAACCGTCGATCGTGACCCCAACCCGCAGTGTGCCAGCGCCAAAGTTGAACCATTCCACAGACTGCAACACGTTGTCGTGGCCCATGGCGTTCTGAACGAATGCAACCATCGCCACGACCCACGAGAAGACCGCAGCCGGTATGGTCCAAACGTGCCCGCGCCCGCGGGTGACACTCTTGCCAAAGAAAATGCAAAGCAAGAAAGCCAGAGCGTTGACAATGGGCAGAACCCATACGATGTTCACAGCCTCAACCCTTTAGCATGTCGACTTCGTCAACGTTAACGCTGACCCGGTTACGGAAAATAAGGAGCACGATGGCCAGGCCAATCCCTACCTCGGCAGCTGCCAGAGTAATGACGAAGAGGGCAAAGATCTGGCCGGTGATAGTCCCTAAGAAGGCGCCGAACGCGACGAGGTTGATCGTGACGGCGTTGACCATGAGCTCAACCGACATGAGAATCAGCACAGCATTGCGCCTCGCCAGCACACCATATATGCCCAGACAGAACAGGGCCGCCGAGAGGATCAAGAACAGGTTTAACTTCATTGGAACCATTCACCGCCAATCGGGCAGATGGTCGGTAACAGGCTTTCTCCGTCATTGCGAGGAGCCGGCTTTGGGGCGACGTGGCAACCTAGTCCGAAACCTGAGTCTTCGTGGCGTGAGTCACGGACTAGATTGCTTCGCTGCGCTCGCAACGACGGAAGGGGAGGACCTGGATGGTTACATATCATTGCGCTGCCTCCTTGGGGCCGGTAGTGACAAGCGGGGGTCGATCAGGCGCCACTATTGGAGCTGATTCCGGAGAGGGAGAGCCGCTTCTCGCTTGGACGTGCTCAGGATCATCGCGTCGGGCCAAAACCACTGCCCCAATCAGTGCCGCTAGCAGAACGAGCGAGATCGCCTCGAAAGGCAGCACCCAACGGGCGAACAAGTCCTCACCAATTTGGGCAGCCGTTGTTGGCTTAAGCCCAACGGGACCTTCGAGAAATATTTCGGCGCCATCAAAAACCGTGACAAAAGCTGCTACCAAGAGCGCCAAGATTGCAAGGGCCACGATCCCACCAAATATTCGCTGTGAGGGCTTGCTGTCGAGACGGGTCTCGGGGTCATCCGGATTGGCAACCGTCTGAGCCTTGGTGAGCATCACACCAAACATGAACAGCACCACGATGGCCCCGATGTAGACAAGCACCTGAGTCCAGCCGACAAACTCTGCACCCAAGAGAATAAATATTGCGGCCGTTCCCGCCAAGACCAGCAGGAGATAGAGCGCTGCATGCACAACATTGCCTACCGTGACCAGACGCACTCCGGCGAAGAGCATCACGACAGCAATGACAGCAAATGCGATATTGGGAGCAAGCATCTACTTGGGCGCCTTCATAGTCGAACCAGCTTCGTAGGCCGGTAGTTTCGGTTTAGTCGAGTCCCACTCGCCGAGACGGTCTTTGTCATGCAACAAATCGGAAATGCCAAGCTCGCTGTACTCGTATTCGGGTGACCAGTGCAAGGCATCGAACGGACACACGTCAACGCAAATGCCACAGTACATGCACAGGGCATAGTCGATGTCGAAACGGTTGAGAATGTTCACTTGGCGAGGCTTGCCCCCCTCATGGCGAGGCGGCCGCTTCTCTTGATGACCTTCGATGTAGATACACCAGTCCGGGCATTCGCGGGCACACAACATGCACACCGTACAGTTTTCCTCTTGAAGTCCAATTACCCCTCTTGCCCGGGGGTGAGGAGTCTCCTTGACGTGAGGATATTGGACAACCTGAGACCGTGACAGCATTGTGCGAAGCGTAACCCAGAGGCCGGTAAAGAGTCCTTTGATGCGGGCGGGATGAGCCGGGGATCCATATTTAAGAGTCTTGTTTGATGCCCCCGTCCCCTCATGGGGCTCGGATTCCGCCCCGGGGGCGCCTTGCTCCAGATCTTGTGCTTGAGTCATCTAAACAGTCACCACTTTGAATACACCTGTCAAGGCAATGTTTACGAGAGAAAGGGGAATCAGATACATCCAAGCAAAGCGCTGTAGCTGGTCCTCACGCAGGCGTGGATACGTAGAGCGCAGCCACAGAAAGATGAATACGAGCAGGGCGATCTTCACGGCCAAGACAAATGGGCCGATGTACTTGAGCATCTCGGGCGAGACAAACGGAATCCAATAGCCGCCGAGAAAGAGAGTCGCAGCAATTGCTGCTAAGGCAAAGTTGGACGCAAACTCGGCCATGAAGAAGAACAAGTAACGGAAACCGCTGTACTCGGTAGCGAAACCACTGACAAGCTCGGATTCAGCAAAGGGCATGTCGAACGGGGCCTGGGCCAGTTCGGCCTGGCAAGCGACTATGAAGATGACAAAGCCCAATATTTGGGGCACGAAGTAAGGGACAACAATCCCCGTACCAAAGAGTTCAAACTGGGACTGGGCACTGACGATTCCCTGCAACGACATCGTGCCTGCTTGCATCACAACCCCGACCACCGCCAGAACGAGAGGCAACTCGTAGGCGATAAGCTGTCCGGCGGCCCGGAACCCGCCAATCAACGAATACTTGTTGGCCGACGACCAACCAGCCATCAACACACCAATCGCCCCAATCGAACTCACGGCGAGGAAGACAAAGATCTGGCTATCGAGATTAACGACCTCCAGCACAGGCGAAAACGGAATCGTAATAAACACCAACACGACAGACATGAGCACAACCCCGGGAGCCAGCGCAAACACCCAACGATCGGCATTCGTAGGGATGATGTCTTCCTTCTGGATGAACTTGAGGCCATCAGCCAACAGCTGAGCCCATCCATGGAAACGCCCAGCCTCCATTGGTCCCAGCCGGCTCTGCATGTGAGCCAAAATCTTGAGAAAGGCAAAGCCCGTAATCATGGCCGATACCGGCACCAAGACTGCGATGACAAGAATCTTTATGAGCAGCGCTACCCAGTCCATCAGCGATCCACGTCTCCCAGGATGAAGTAGAGGCTGCCGAGGATGGCGATGAGGTCGGGCACGAACGCATCCTGAAGCAACCAGGGCAAAACGCTCACGTTGGAAAAGCTAGCAGTGCGAATCTTGACCCGATACGGGATGCGCCCACCGCGAGACACGATGTAATAGCCCATCTCACCGAGCGGGTTCTCACCCCGAGAGTAGATCTCGCCGGGCGGAATCTGGATAATCCGAGGCACCTTCGCCATGACTGGCCCCGACGGAAGCTTGTCAACGCACTGGAAAATGATCCGGCATGACTGGCGAATTTCCTCGAGACGGCACCAGGCCCTGGCATAGCAGTCGCCTCTTGTATCGGTGACGACATCAAAATCGAGCTCGTCATAGACGAGATAGGGCTGGTCTCTTCTCACATCGGCCGTTGATCCCGACGCACGAATGTTGGCACCTGAGACCCCGAACTCCAGGCCCTTTTCGAGCGGGATCACACCAATACCCATCGTGCGTTGCTGGAAGATGTCATTACCGAAGAGCAGCATCTCGACATCATCACACAGCCTCAAGACAACATCGAGGGCCGAGCGAGTCTCATCGATGAAACCCGCCGGCAGGTCGTCCTTCGTTCCGCCGACACGATTGAAGTTCGGGTGGAAGCGACCGCCCGTGACCGACTCGATCAGGTCAAGGATCCGCTCACGATCACGGAACGTGTGAAAGATCGGTGTGAGCGCGCCCAGTTCGATGCCGAATCCACCAATGAAAACGAGGAAGGTCGAAATACGAGCCATCTCGCTCAAGATCGTACGGATGTATTGCGCTCGGGGTGGCGCCTCCACTCCCAAAAGCTTCTCTGCACCAAGCACGAATGGGATCTCATTGGCATATCCGGATAGCCAGTCAATCCGATTCACGATCGTCGTGACTTGCGGATAGGTACGAACTTCGCACAGCTTCTCATAGCCCCTGTGCATATAACCCAACACTGGGGTCACGCTAGTAACTCGTTCACCATCGACTTTGGCAACGAGACGAAACACGCCGTGAGTCGAAGGGTGCTGAGGCCCGATGTTGAGCGTCATATCTTCGGTCTGAAGTTCAACGGCGACCATAGCGTCGGCCATGTGAGCAGCAGCTCTGGCCTGGTCCATCATGTCGGCTTGTCTCGTTGCAGTCACTTGTCGCCACCCCCGGGAGCTTTGGCGTCACCAGAGTCGCCCTCAGCAGGAGCCGCATCGGCAAGCTCCACCACGTTGCCATCATCATCAAGCACAGGCGTGTCGTCGGGCATGTCTTCCACGTCAACAGCACCAGGCCACGGCTTCACGAGCCGCGCCCCTAGCTTGAAACTTTTGCGAAGGGGAAAGCCCTCAAACTCGTCGGGAAGATACAACTTCACAGGGTTCGGATGGCCAACCACCTCGATGCCAAACATCTCCATCAGCTCACGTTCGTGCCAGTCGGCCCCACCAAAAACAGGAATCAACGTATCGATTTGGGCCTGCATCTTATCGAGATTTGTCTTTACTGTCACGCTGTGAGCGAACTGAGTTGAATAGAACCGGGCAAACACTTGGAAGAATTCTCCGGTGGGCGATACGTAGTCGCCGCTTTTGGCATTCTGGGCCTTTGGAGCCTTAGGGGGTGCGGGCTTTGCGGTGTCATCAGCATCATCACTATCAGCATCGGCGGCCGGGTCGTCACCGTCGTCACTCCAGTCGATGGCCGAGACAAACCCAAGAAAATCACAATGTATCTTGGGGGCTTCTCTGGCAAAGCGTGCTGCCTTCACCCAGGCGCTGGGCTCGACGGTCACGCACGCTTCTCCAAAAGCGATGGCCGAATCCACAACAGCAGAGCCAAAACTGACCCGATAGCCCTCGATGATTGTTTCAGGCGCGAGTGCCAATGGGCTCACCCCGCCATTTTTCTTGGATGTTCTCGCCCTGGATCATCTTTTGTAATTCCAAAATGCCCTGCATGAGCGCCTCGGGCCTGGGCGGGCATCCGGGCACATAAACATCAACATGCAAGATCTGGTCGACACCCTTGGTTACCGAATATGAGTCCCAATAGGGGCCACCACAGTTCGAGCAAGAGCCCATCGAGATTACATACTTAGGCTCGGGCATCTGCTCATAGATGCGTTTCACCGACGGGGTCATCTTGTCGGTGAGCGTGCCAGCAACAACCATCAGGTCGGCCTGGCGGGGCGATGACGGCAACGGCACAATTCCGAATCGCATCACGTCGTAGCGGGGACTCGTGATAGCTGCACCCATCTCGATGGCACAACAGGCCAGCCCGAACTGGAACATCCACAGCGAATATTTGCGGCTCCAATTGAGCAGCCAAGCAATCGGCTTCGTTGGGCCCTTGTTCAGATTCACCCTTTCAAGCAGCGTCATAACCCACCCGACAAGCCTTCAACTAAAGCCACTGCAAAACTCCCTTACGAATCGCATACAACAAAGACACTGCCAAGATGGCAACAAAGACCAACATTTCAACCAGGCCGGCAACACCCAACCCGCCCATGACAGTGGCCCAAGGGAAAATGAAGACGGCCTCAACGTCAAAGATCACGAACAGCAACGCAAAAATGTAATAGCGCACGTTTTGCTGCGACCAGCCATCACCGACCGGATCAACACCACACTCATAGGTCATCAACTTAGTGGCGGTCTGTCGCCTCGGCTGAACAACCCGCGCCATAGCCAACATTGCCCCAAATAAGGCCAAACCAAGCCCGCCAAAGCAAGCAACCGTTAGGTATGAAGCGTAATAGTCTGACAAAAACCCAAGCCTCTCTCAAATGAGCAGCGGTGCGGCGCTCGCAATCTTAACCTGGCGCAGCTGTCTGTGACAAATTTCCCTCCCGTCATTGCGAGCCCTGGGCTTTGACAGGGCGTGGCAATCCAGGCATTAAACATTTGCTAGCGCAGCGAGCAATTCGCAATGGGCTTAGCGTGTGTGGGTTTTCAGGGCTTTCGGACACGTACGCTGTGGGCTGTGGGCTGTTAGGGATTGTTTCGCTCGGCCCACCATCCCATAACGCTCAGCACAACTCGAGACACTATACTACTGGTATTACTACTCAGAGCAACGTGAGAGGTACTCATGCCGGTCGTCAAGACATCCCTGTCTATTGAAGAAGAATTGTTGAATGAGGCTAAGGCGATCTCTGGGCCCAGGGGCGTCTCTTCACTAGTGTCCGATAGCTTGCGGCGCGAGATTCAACGCCGCCGATTGCTCACGACGTTGGACGAGATGCTTGCCGAAAATCCCCCCACCTTGGAAGAACTACAACGGGCCCGCAAAGCCGTGCAGTCCGTGGTTGCTTACACTGATGAAGAGATGCAAGAGTCTCTTCCCGATTCACTGGCCCGGGATTCCGATCAGGCCTCGGCATAGCCAATGGCTCGCAACGCGAAAAGGCAATCGCTAAACGAAGCTGGCACTCTGGTTCTCGATTCCGGCGGACTTTCACACGTAGCCAATGACAGAGAAACTGCCGCAATCATGCGCGCTTTCATCGACAAGGGATGGCATGTCGTAACTGCTGCTCCCGTTTTGACGGAGTCGCTTCGGGGCGACCACCACGATGCGAAAGTCGACAGGATTCTCTCAGCGCGAGTGGAAGTAGTCCCCTGCGACGAAGACCTGGCAAGATCGTCTGCACCCATCCGAACACAAGCCCTCCGCTCAGCCCACCCATCGGCAACTGACGCAATCGTTGCCACGCTCGCAATTCAAGCTCGGCCATCTGCGGTGATACTAACCAGCGACTATGACGACCTCTCTGCCCTAACCGATGGCCAAGACCACGTGCGAATTCTCCGGGTCTGACACTGGCGTCCGGGCCCCTCCTCCCTCCCTGAGCCGCCCCCGATTCTGTCAGAAATTTCACCCGCTCTAGCGGAATGGTCGGGCAAGATAACTTGACTTATTATAACTTGTGTTATAATTCCGTCCATGACTGAACTTACGAAGCCTTCGCATCTATTTGATCGAGACGCCGAATGGGACGAAGTTGCATCATACGCGACGAACAAAACGCTCGGCGCCACCTTGGCATTGGTATACGGCCGTCGCCGTCAAGGCAAAACGCTGCTCCTCGATTCGCTGGCCGACGCTACGGGCGGATTCTACTTCACGGGCCTCGAGCAATCGCCTCGCCAGAATCTCATCGCACTTGGCGAAACCTACGCACGCTACCTTGAGTTGGGTTCGCCCGTACAGTTCCCCAGCTGGGAACGTGCTTTGGACGATCTCCTCGCCCTAGGCGAACACAGCGAACCTGTCTTGATCGTCTTAGACGAATTCCCCTACCTTGCGCGAGATACTCCGGCCCTTCCGTCTCTCCTCCAGAAGGCTTTGAAGCCTCGGGGCCGAGCTCGCAGCAAATCGATGGCGAGGCTGATCCTGTGCGGCTCGATGTTCTCGGTAATGCGCCAGCTGGTGAGCGGCACTGCCCCACTCCGAGGGCGTCTAGTCCGTGAGATCGTTTTGCAGCCATTCAACTATCGAGAATCGGCAACCTTTTGGGGAATTGAACACGATTGGGACCTGGCGTTTCGCCTACACGCGCTGTGCGGTGGCACGCCGGCCTATTTGGACTATTGCTTTGGTGACGTGCCAACGAAGAGCAAGGATTTCGACCGATGGGTCGTGCGGAATCTACTCAATCCGGCCAGTGCCTTTTTTCGAGAGGGACGCATTCTTCTCGCCGAAGAACCCAAGATCACCGATTTGGCTCTCTATTACTCGGTACTGACAGCGATCAGCTGGGGAAAGACACGTCGGGGCGAGATCGCATCTGTCCTGGGCCGTGAGCAGACAGCGATCGCCCATCCACTAGCAGTACTGGAAGAGGCACAACTCATCACCCGCAATCAGGATCCCTTGCGTGAGCGTCGCAGCAGCTATCGAATTGCCGAGCCGCTGCTGCGCTTTTCCCAGTTAGTCATTCAACCTAACGAAGCTGATCTTGTTCGACGTGCAGGAGCTCCAGTGTGGAATGACTTACAGCCGCACGTCGCGTCGAAAATATTCGGACCCCATTTCGAACGCCTGGCCCGCGAGTGGACTGCCCAACACGCGACTGGAGACATCCTGGCCGATCGGCCCCAGCACGTTGGCACCAGCGAAATCAGTTGCAAAGAGCATCGATCCAAGTACGAACTCGATGTTGTCGCTACTCGAGATGGCCAAGTGCTCGCCCTCGGCGAGGCCAAGTGGACCAACAAGAAACTCGATATTAATCACCTCCACCGCTTGAAACACATACGAGACCTATTGGTGAATGCCAAGGATGCCCGGCTCCTGCTCTTTAGCCGCAGCGGCTTTACTGCGGACCTGCACGCGACCGCCGACCAAGCCGACGACGTCCACCTCGTAGACCTAGAGCGGCTGTATACCGGAGGCTGATCACATCAAATTTCATGCCAACAGGCGCTCGCAATTGTCCTGAATGCGTTGCAGATACGCAACGAATTGCGCCCTTTCTTCCGCCTGAAATCCGTCGAGGATCATCTTTTCGCTCTGCTCGACAAGAGGCCACAATCTTGCGAGGAGCTCCTCACCAGAGGCGGTGAATGTTCACTTGGACTCGCATGTGACTAAGTTTAGCTAACTAGCTCGCCCTTGGGTCAACTTGGCGCCTAAATCGTACGCGCCACGAGAAAACGCTTTTGGCATCCTTTTACCAGACCACTCGATCGAGCCATCAGCGTTGATTTTGTCGCCATCAGGGAAAGTCATGGTGCCGCCAGACTGCGCCGTTCCCATCCAGCCATTCGGTTTGGTGCTGCGACAGGCGGGTTGACCTGCAGTCATGGCAGAAGCGCCGAATCCCAAAGTTGCCAGGGAAGCGATCGCTAATAGCGCCAGCATGCCGATGATGCCGCGGCGCAGAGTTCTCGGAGAACGCTCTCGGTAATTTTCTCTTGCGCAAGAACCGAACTAGCCACTACTCGAGTCTCGTGAAGGCAACAGGGCACGATTTGGAGCCCGCCACATACCCAGTTCTGAGCGGATTAGCAAGAGTAGGCCCGGCGACATCAGCACAACTAGGCAGAGAGATAGGCCTCGATCGCTCTGTCGTGAGCCGACATGCTGACAAGCTCACAGCAGCCGGACTTGTCAAACGAGTTCCGTCAAATTCTGATAAGCGAGCGACGACTCTCATGTTGACGAGAGCGGGCGAGTCAGCGGTTTCCAGTATGCGGACTCGCCAGGCCGACCAAATCGCAGCAGAGCTAGCTAGCTGGAGCGATGAAGCAATGGAACGCTTCACGAAAGACTTGGAATTCCTGATCGGGAGCTTGTCAATGAATCCACTGACTGACAGTGGCCCGGATCGAAACGATGTCGCACCTCCAACTTGAAGCGCTGGAGTGCCGAGGTCGGAGCCGGCCCTCAGCGAAGGCGAGTGAACAAAATCGGACGACTGGCAACAAAAAGCTCATGTTTGGACCGGGACGGCCGATACTCATACTGTGTGCTGCGGACACGCAGGGGGCATGGATTGACTACGATTTAAGACAGCCCCTGTATTCGCCGATGCAAAAGCCAGGGAATCGAGGAGTCTGGCATGGCCACGATTCGAGAAATGATCAATAACCGGACAAAGCTGACTGATATCCAGGGTCGACGTACATCATCAACAGCCTTTGTCCTCTCGGGCGGCGGTTCTCTCGGAGCCGTGCAAGTTGGCATGCTCAAGGCCCTCTTAGAGCACGACATTCTTCCAGATGTGATGGTTGGCTCATCAGCAGGAGCCCTCAATGCCGCCGTGATTGCTGCCTACCCAAGCGACAGCTCAGTGTCCCGGCTTGAAGACATCTGGTTTGGCATGCGCGAGGAGCATATCTTTCCAGGTGGAACACTGAGTCAAGCTTGGCGATTGGCACGGCGGCGCAACCATCTGGTTACTGACAAGGGCGTGATCGACCTGATCATGAGATCTCTGCCCGTCGCCCGATTTGACGAACTGCGCATCCCGATCAGAATCGTCGCCACCGAAGTCAAGACTGGCGAAGAGCACGTTTTCGCCAGTGGACCCCTGGTAAGACCACTTTTAGCCTCATCCGCTGTTCCGGGCGTCTTTCCGCCGGTGCGAATTGGCGAACACGTCTACATTGATGGTGGGGTCATCAATAACGTACCGATTAGCCATGTGGCCGAAGCTGACCGTGTCTTCGTGCTCATGACTCGCTCCTCATACGCGGAACCTAACCTGCCAAAAACGCCGATGGGGCTCATGCTGCGATCATTTTCCATCGCTCTTGGTAACCGCCTCAAGCAAGATCTCGCCCACTACGGACAAACAACTGAGATCATAGTCATGCCAATACCGCCCATCCCCCACCTCCGCTTCGGCGACCTATCACATACCCAAAACTTCATTGACAGCGCATACGACATCTCAACACAATTCCTGGATGAACGGGCTAAAGCCGACAAGGGTGTCAAGAAGCCGACTGCTATTTCTTCACTGTTAGGCCGCCTTAGCCCCACCCCAACGCCCGCCACTGACGCCAGCATCATGACTGTCGCTTGACCATCTCATCCATGCTCCCTCAAGAAAATCCGCCAGTCTCTAAGGTTGCGTTAAGGTTTAGCGACTTTACTTAGTGGATGTTTACTTCATCTGTCAAATTCAAGCTTCGAACAATTGTTGTCGGTTCCCTATGTGCAGTGGTGCTCATCGGCCAGGGCCTGGCGATACATTCAACACGAGCGTCATCGTTGAACGCTCTATCGGGATCGGTATCGAAGGGCCGTCTCGTCGGACACAGCAGCAAGGCCAAGTCCGGAACCGAGCCACTTGTTTTCGAATTTCTCCATAGCATCCTTACTATTCCTCAGCCAGCACCTGTTGATTTGGCACCCGTTCCTCCGGTCGCTGACAGCGTTGCACCTCCCGCACCAGAGCCACCCCCCGCTCCGGAACCCGAGCCGGAGCCCGAGCCCGACGACGGACTCCGTGTCCATGTCAAGTCAGAAGGGCCACATAATCTCGAGGATTGGGCCCGCCAAGTGTTGCGGTCGTTAGCCAAGGGTGCCGGCAAACCCGAAGATGAGGTTGTCACTGAGGGCCATATCGAAGCGCTCGTCACGTTCGCCTACTGCGAAGGCGGCGGCATCAAAGGCCACTTGGGCCAATACAATCCCCTCAACACTAAGCGTAGGGATTCCGACCTGAGAGGCCAGAAGGCTGGTGGTGGTGCCTCGGTCAACTTTCCCACTCTGGATCACGGTGTCGAAGCTGCCGTCCGCACGATTGAGCAAAACCACTACAACAGACTGCTGGCTGCGTTGCTGGACCCAGGTGCAGATGCAGCATGCTTCTTCAATGCGCTGGGAAGTCCCCACGGAACAAAAGGCAACTGCAACTGGAGCGAAAACGACGCCGGTCATCGCTCCACCTACCTACAATTCCTAAAGCGAGTGCAAAGAAACTACGAGCACTACGCTCACGAAACCTTGCGCGGCTAACACTCTCGCTCGACAAGGCAATGAGATGGTGGGCCGAGCGAAGCATTCCCCAGCAGCAGGCTAAGGCATCCAGAAGCCACAAGGCCCAGCAACTAGAAAATGATGCCGGCGTGGTTGGCGATGTTCATGAGGGGTTCGGGGTAGATACCGAAGAAGAGGGTGAGGGCAACCGCGATGCCGAGGGCAAGGCCGGATCCGAAGTTGACTCGCACGTTTCCGCCCGGTTTGTCAATCAAGTCGACTGAGTCGAGCATGTACATGTTGACAACGAGCCGCACGTATATGTAAAGCGCCACCACGCTGGCCACCGTTCCGATCACAATCAGAACCCATTGGTTGGACGCGGCCGCTCCCGAGAAGACGAGGAATTTGGCCATAAAGCCCGAGGTGCCCGGGATACCAGCCATAGCGAATAGGAAGAACGTGAGGATGAGTGCCAGGATGGGTTCATCTTGGTAGAAGTTGCGGTAATCCTTTAGTTCGGAGCCTCGTTCCCCTCGTTTAGCCGCAAGGCCAACTACTGCGAAGCTGCCCAGCACCATAAAGGTGTATGCGACGAGGTAGAAGAGGGCTCCCTGCACACCTTTGGGGTTGGCCGCGATCACCCCGATGAGAATGAAACCGGCGTTCGCTATCGATGAATAGGCCAGCATTCGCTTCATGTTTGTCTGCACCAAAGCCATGATGGACCCAACGAGCATAGTCAGAACTGCGATACCCCACAGGAGAGGCTGCCAGTCAAGTCGGTATGCTTCGAATGCGATCAGCACCACCCGGAAAAGGGCTGCAAAAGCGGCCACTTTGGCTCCCGATGCCATGAATCCCACCACTGGCGACGGGGCTCCTTCGTAAACATCAGGCGTCCACATGTGGAACGGGACGGCGGCCATCTTGAAGGCCAGCCCGATCACCATGAAAGCAAGCCCCAAGAGGACGACACCCTGGTTGGCCAGTAGGTTGCTTGAAAAGTATTGGGCTATCGCCGGAATGTTCATCGTGCCGGTGCCACCGTATGTGAGAGCTATACCGAAGGCGAAGATCGCGGAGGAGTAGGCGCCCAAGAGTAGATACTTCATGCCTGCTTCTTGGGCCGTGGGCCGATCCCGATCGAAGGCGACAAGTACATATAGACAGATTGAGAGGAGCTCAAGGCCAAGGAAGACCATGATTAGATTGTTAGCACTCACCATGAGCTGGATACCGGCAGCACAGAAGAGCATCAAGATGTAGTACTCAGCCTTGTTGAGCGATTCTCGTTGCAGGTAACCGACCGACAACAACAGAGCCATGACTAGCGCTACCGCTGTCAGGACTATGAGAAAAGCCGAGAATCGATCGGCGGCGATCATGCCCCCAAAAGAGTAGCGATAGCGGTCGCCGCTGAGATCAAACCAGAGAAAGACCCCCGCCCCCAGCGACGCTAACGCCCCTGCAATGGCCACAGAGGCATAAACAATTGTGCTCTTGAACCGCTTGACGGCGATCATGAACAAGATGAGCAGGCCCGTGGCACAGAGAATAATCTCAGGCGCTATGGCGTAAAAGTCAGCCGGAGGCGCCTTGATTGGCTGTTGAGCGGGTATGTCTGAGACTGCCCTGACGAGGGTAAGGGCCGATTGGGCTAAGTTCGAAATCATCCGCCACCTCCTGGGGCTGGTGCTGGATTAGGCGCTGGCACTGCAGGGGTGACCACTCCCGGGGCCGGAGCCCCTGGCACTGCGGGCGAGCCGCCGGGGCCAGTAGTAGCGGGCCCAGCGGGCCCAGCGGGCCCTCCTGGTGCCGGCTGCTGGCCGCCCGGGCTGGTTCCCGTCTTGGCATTGCCGTCGTGCTTAGGCCCAGCCTTTTGCAAGGCTGGGTTCTTGAGCGGGCTCGTCACTTTAGGCTCGACATATTCCTGTTTCGTGCCCTTCGTACCCTTCTCAACACGATCAACTACGAATTCAGCTGAAGGTGTGATGCGCTCCAACATCGGAGCTGGGTAGAGGTCGAGGAAAAGAATGGCAACCACAAACGGGACAATAACTACAAGTTCCCGGGGACTCAGGTCTTTGAGCACCTTGTTCTTCGGGTTGTCAAGCGGCCCCCAGAAAAGTTTGCCATAGACGTAGAACAAGTAGATAGCGCCCAACACGATCCCTACCGCTCCTACCACGGCCCACCACCTGTGCACAGCGAACGTGCCAAAGAGAGTAAGCACTTCACCAACGAAACTGTTGAGACCTGGCAGCCCGGCAGCGGCAAACGTTACCAACAAGAAAATGCCGGCAAAGATAGGCATGTTCTTCTTTAGTCCACCCCACTCGTTCAGGTCATATGTGTGCCGCCGGTCACCGAACATTCCGATCAAGAAGAAGAGCGCACTGGTGATCAGTCCATGGTTAACCATTTGGGCCACACCACCGACGATTCCGGTCGTGGTGATGGCAAAAATGCCCAGGACAATGAAACCGATGTGACTAATGGAGGTATAGGCAATCAGGCGCTTGACATCACGCTGCCCCAGCGCCACAAATGCACCATAGATAATGCCGATCACTCCCAAAGTGAGCAAGATAGGAACGGCTTCGACTGCAGCCCGGGGAAACAGCGGCAAACAAAACCGCAACATTCCGTATGTGCCCAGTTTCAAGAGCACACCAGCCAGGAAGCCCGAGCCCGCAGTTGGTGCCTGGGCATGGACGTCAGGCAACCACGTATGGAAGGGCACAACCGGCGCCTTCACCATGAAGCTGATCATGAACCCCCAAAACAGCCAGCGCTGCTGAGTGAGGGTGAAACTTGTTTTGAGGTGATCGGCGAAAGCGAATGTGGGCGTGCCGCCGTGGCCCGAAATGAAGGCAACAGCGATGAGTGCAGCTAACAAGAATGCAGAACCAAAAGCCGTATACAAGATGAACTTGACAGCCGCATAGACACGACGCTCCCGACCCCAGCGGCCGATGATGAAATACATCGGTACGAGCATCATCTCCCAGAAAACAAAGAACAAGAACAAGTCGGCCGAGATAAAGACACCGATCAGCGCTGCCTCTAGCCACAGCTTGAAAATGATAAGATGTTTGGCCCGATGGATTGACGAGCCAGAACCGATAATGGCGAGCGGAAACATAAACGCTGTTAGAACGACCATGAAGACGCTAATGCCATCGACACCGAGACGATATGAAATTCCAAACGATGGAATCCACTTGACGCTTTCAGTCCATTGCAGCCCGGGCACGCCGGTCTTGAAACCAATCACAAGCCAAATCGCCAACGCAAAGGTGATACCGCTAAATACCACACCCAAGATTTGAGCGACGTTCTGGCGGGCTCGCGGCACAAAGCCAATCACCACTGCGCCAATTACGGGCATGAACAGCAAAAGAGACAGCAGGGGAAATGAACCTTTCATATGGACTCACTACCTGCTTGGCTGTCATTGCAAGGAGGCGTTGGCAGTGACTGCACCATGCAAAGCGTCTTGATCCGTTTTGAATTGCTCGCTTCGCTCACAAAAATTCGGATTCCTGGATCCTCACGGTCGCCTAGCGGCTCCCTCAGGATGACTGGGATTCCTGGATCCTCACGGTCGCCTAGCGGCTCCCTCAGGATGACGAAGTGCGTCATACGCCGGACCCCCCACGCAACATCATGTAGACCACGATGAGCAGCGCGCCACCAAGTATCACAGCCGCGTACAGACGCACGTAACCGGTCTGTAACTTGCGGCCGAAGCGTCCCGCGCTAGTAATTCCATGCGCAGTTCCTAACACAGCGCCATCAACACCCTTCTGGTCTGCTATTTCTAACACCTTGACAAGGTCCCAGCCCGGCCGTTCAAAGGCCATTTGCGTAGCTTCGTCGTAATAAAACTTGTGGGCTGCCAACTGCGGCAAGGGCCCAAAGCGGGTTGCCAGCTTGGCTCTGGAACCGGCCGAGCTCTTGAGCCAAATCTTGGTAGCGATGGCGACACCGATAAGAGCAACAGCGAGGCTGACGGCAAAGAGCACAATCGTCTCAAGCGACCAGACTTCGCCGGCGCCACCAGCGGTCTCGAACGTGGGCTCAAGCCACTTGTGCAAAACGTTCCAATCGGGAATACCTAACACTCCGAGCAACGTGGCACCCACAGCAAGTATCCCGAGCGGCACCGTCAAAACCTTGGGTGACTCATGCGGCTTTACGCCTTCAGCCCAGTTGGCCTTGCCCCAAAAGACTCGGTAGTACTGACGGAACATGTACATCGCTGTGAGCAAAGCGCCAATGAGGCCCAACACGTATGTGACCTTGCCCCAGCCGTAGTGCGAGGTGAACTCGGCAGATAGAACAGCATCTTTGGACCAGAAACCACTGAACGGAAAAATCCCACAGATCGCCAGCAACCCACACAAATAGGTGATGTGGGTGACAGGCATTTTCTTGCGCAGGTTACCCATCTTGCGAATGTCCTCTTCGCCGCCCATGCCGTGCATAACCGATCCGGCACAGAGAAACAAGAGTGCCTTAAAGAAACCATGCGTGAGCATGTGAAAGAGGCCGGCGGTATAGCCAGCAGCACCAATACCGACGCCAGCAACCATATAACCGATCTGACTGATCGTCGAATAGGCCAAGATCTTCTTGAAGTTGTTTTGACCGAGCGCAATAATCGCCGCCCACACCGTGGTTGCTGAACCGATGAATACCGTGATCAGTTGCGCTGCCGGGGCGAGATCAAATATGGGATGCACTCTGGCGATGAGGTAGACGCCCGCTACCACCATCGTTGCCGCGTGCATGAGCGCCGAAACCGGTGTCGGTCCCTGCATGGCGTCGGGCAGCCAAAGGTAAAGAGGGATCTGGGCCGACTTGCCGGTGACACCCATCAATAACAACAAGGCAATAGCGGTAGCTACCCCGGTGGATAACAAATCGGTGTGAGCGAACACGACCGAGAAATCCAGGCTGCCAAAGGTGAAGAAGATAAGCATCATGGCAATTACGAAACCGAAGTCACCAATCCGGTTGACGATCATTGCCTTCTTACCAGCGGTGGCATTGATCGGCTCGTTATACCAAAACCCAATCAGCAGGTAGCTGCAAGCACCGACTAGTTCCCAACCAACAAAGAGCACCAGGAAGTCGTTGGCGAGAACCAAGATGAGCATGCCGGCTACGAAGAGGTTCAGGTAGGAGAAAAAGCGAGTGAAATCGGGGTCACCCTTCATGTAGCCGTTGGCGTAGATGTGAATCATCAAGCCAACAAAAGAGACCAACAACAACATGATTATCGTGAGCGGGTCGACCCGAATCGACGCCTTGACATCGAAGCCGCCACCGGTAATCCAGGTATAGAGATTTTTGGTAAAGACCCGATGATGTGCGGATTGACTCATCAAACCGACATAAGCCAGGACACTAAAGACGAATGAAAGGCCGACAGCGCCAACGGCAATCAGGCCCCCGAAGGGTGCCCTTAAACGTTTGCCGAGTAGGGCGAGGAGGCCGGCCGACAAGAGCGGCAACAGCGGGATTATCCAGGCAATTTTAAGAAATGTCATTGACCCCACCTCGGCAGCTGTGACCATTCCCATACCCGAGCCAGAGTGGCCCTACCAGGCCCTTCGTCATTGCGAGCCCTGGGCTTTGGCAGGGCGTAGCAATCCAGGCTTTGCTGTGTTGCGAGCGCAGCGAGCAATTCGAAATGGCCCGAGTCTGATGCTAAAGTCCTGCTCGCAAGCTCGCAGAATATTCTAAAGCCTGGATTGCTTTGTCGCCGCAGAGCCGGCTCCTCGCAATGACGGGAGGTGGGAGGTGAATTGCTAGTCATCAGCTGTGGGTTCCCGATCAAATCAGCCTCGCATCCTGGACAAGTTATCTACAGAAGTGTTTGCCCGTCGGCGGAAGATAGCAATCAAAATGCCCAGCCCGACCATGACCTCAACTGCCGCCACAACCAGAATGAAAAACACGAAGATCTGGCCGCTCAGGTCGTTGAGCTTGGCGCCAAACGTGATCAACGTGAGATTGACAGCGTTGAGCATGAGCTCAACGCACATAAACATGACCAACGCACTCTTGCGAACAAGGAAACCAAGCGCTCCAATCATGAAGATCGCAACAGCAAGGAGCAGGTATGCATCTGCACCGGGACGCGTAATAGCAAAAAACATATCTAAACGACCTTTTCTGAATCCGTCGAGGCCGTTGCGGCCGAGCCTGATGCGGATGACGCCGGTTTAGCTGAGCTTGAGGCGGGGGCCGAGGCGGATGCCACCGGTTCAGCCTCGCTCGAACCTGCCGCGTCACGCGAGACACTTGCATTCCCCGCACCAGAAGCATCGGCGCCTGAGCTGGCTGAATAATCAGTGTCACGGTCCCCGTCGCTATCGTCGCCTCCATCATCGTCGCCGGGGGCATCACTCCGACCCACTCCAGCACCGCGCAAGCCCTTGGGGCGTTTCGCCAGTACGATCACACCCACGATGGCGGCCACAACCAGAATCGAGGTGACCTCGAAGGGAAGCAAGTATTGGGTAAAGAGTGACTGGGCGATGGCTTGCACATTGCCACCCGCCGCAGTAATGGCCGCTTTCGTATCGGTGCCGGGGGCTCCGGTGGGCCAACCGCCCGTAACCAGCAAGATCGGAACAAGAAGCACAGCAACGGCAGCTAAAAATCCGTAGCGAAAAGAGGCTCGACTCAACATTCGAGTCTCTCGCTCGTCACCTCGGTCAACACCGAGCATCATGATGACGAACAAGAAGAGCACGACGATGGCCCCGGTATAGACAATGATTTGCACGGTCGATAGGAAGAAGGCGCTTTGCTCAAGGAACAGCACCGCAATCGATACAAGGGTCACCACTAGCGACAAGGCTGAATGCACGGGGTTGGCCAAGAACACGACTCCGAGAGCGCCGCCCAGGGCGAGAGCGCCAAATATTGCATAGAGAATCCACTCAGCCATCATGGCCTCCCTTCAGATCCTCTGTCATCCTGAGCTCTGGCGCCAGCCAGGGCGTGAGGATCCATCTGTAGCGAAGCCGCAGGTCTACCCGCAGATTCGATCCATTTTGAATCGCTCGCTGCGCTCGCAACATTCGGATTCCTGGATCCTCACGGTCGGCTAGCGCCTCCCTCAGGATGACGAAAGGCTTGGTAGCGCCACTTTTGCGAGGAGGGGGTGAATGGTTACCCATCGTGGCCTCCATTGTTCACTGCAGGAGCGACTCCGGCAACTCCGGCCGTCTCAGCATTCTGACCAAGTTCGGCTGGAGGAACTCCTCGTCCAGCCTCGCCTGACCACGAAGCGATACCCTCGTATGCAGCGTTGCCGCTGGGAGAAACAGCTCGCATCCAACCACCAGATTCTTTGAGCGACTCTGGGTCATACCATTCGCCCTGATGCTTCGGTGTGCCATCAGGCTCCACGAGCAACAGGTCCTTGCCGAAGATAGCCTCGTCACGATCGGCAAAGCTGAACTCGAACAAGTTCGACATGGTGATCGCCTCAGTGGGACAAGCCTCTACGCACAAGGCGCAAAAGATGCACCGCAGGAAGTTGATCTCATATACATAGCCATACCGCTCACCTGGAGCGACCGGAGCGTCAACGGGGTTGTCGGCTCCACGCACGTAAATGCACTTGGCCGGACACACACCAGCACACAGCTCGCAACCAATGCACTTTTCCATGCCGTCTTCGTACCGATTGAGCACGTGGCGGCCATGAAAGCGGGGCGGCTTTTCTTTGATCTCTTTCGGAAACTGGATCGTGACCGGCTTGCGGAAGAAGTTGTGCATGGTCACGCCCATGGCTTTGACAATCGCACCTAGATTCATTGCCATATCATCGGCCCCCAAACCAGTTCGGTAAGTGACCCTCAACTTGCAAGGCCACAAGAAATGCGATCACCATCGTGTAGACAAGGTTGATTGGAATCAATACTTTCCAACCAAACTGCATGAGCTTGTCATAGCGAATACGTGGCACCGTGACGCGAATCCAGAAGAATATGAATATCAATATGGACGTCTTGAGCAGGAACCAAATCAAGCCCCACAGGCCAGGAAGTCCGAAAAAGACCGGACCTTGCCAGCCACCCAAAAAGAAGGTTGTAGCCAACGCCGAAATGGTGATGACGTTGATGTACTCCGCTAGATAGAAGAGGGCAAACCGGATGCCCGAGTACTCGGTATGAAAGCCTCCAACCAATTCAGTCTCAGCTTCAACAAGGTCAAACGGCGGACGGTTCGTTTCGGCAAGTCCGGCGATGAAGAAGAAAAAGAACGGTATAACGAGCGGGACTATGAACCACCAATAGGTTCCCTGAGCATTCACGATATCTTGCAGTTCCATGGACCCAGCCAAGATCACTACCGGCACCATTGCCAACGACATGGCAGCCTCGTAGGAAATGACTTGAGCGGACGCTCGCACCCCACCCAAGAGTGGGTATTTTGAGCCGGACGACCAACCGGCCAGCATCGAGCTGTAAACACCAATCGAGCTCATCGCCAAAAACCACAAAAGGCCGACGTTTAGGTTGGCGATCTGCATCGGAACAAAGCGGCCAATGATGTTGAAGCCGGGACCAAACGGGATAATAGCAAAAGCCAAAAAGGCCGGCACCATCGCCAGGATTGGCGCCAATTCGTAGACGATCCGGTCGGCCCGAAGTGGCACGATGCTCTCTTTGAAAAACAGCTTGATGCCGTCGGCAAGGGTGATCAATACGCCGCCAGGACCAGCTTGATTTGGCCCAATCCGAGTCTGCATATACGAAGCAACTTTGCGTTCGCCCCACACTGTAAGCATCGTAAAAATGAGCAGCCCGAAGAAAACGACAATTACTGAAATGGCTTTAATCAGAAATCCCCAGAAATCCACAGGACTAATTCACCTTCTTCGCTCTCTTGACGTTCACAATCATTTCCGGCAACAACTTAACAGACTCGACCTGAGCATGCGGGATGACCGCTGTGCCCGGCACGACCGACCGGCGAGCCTCAATGGTAAATTCGTGTTCCCAATTCTCTCCTGATGCTGAGACAATTTCGCCAACCTCGAAGCCCCGTCGGGCTAGGTCTTCAGGATGAATGCGAATCACGGGCCCGGGCCTCAAATCAGCAAGAGATGGACAGTGCCCGACAAGTGAGCCACGATCATACAAGGAACGCGACACTTGCAAGGCAAAACGCCCACTAGCCGGACTCACACGTTCGAGAGCCGGTTGACGTGTCTGATCTGAGCGATACTGTGCGGCAAATAGGTCAGGCTTGAGGCCATTGACTATGCGGCCTTGCGCTTCGTGGACCAGCACGCCTTCGCGGCCAGCCTTGCGTGCCCGAGTGCCTTGGCCAGCCCCCGGGAAGCGTCCGTCAGCGCCAAGAATGTCGTTGTAAGCGGGAGCCACTTGCGAGATCTCAAACAGGGTTGATTCCGGACTTTGGCAGCCGAATTCGATGCCCAAACCGAAAGCTACTTCTCGGAATAGATCGGCATCGCTACTGGCCTGGCCGGGCGCCACAACTTTGGCAACCACACGTTGTACTCGCCCCTCAATATTGGTAACGGTGCCATCGACCTCACCCCAGCCAGCACATGGAATCACCAAGTCGGCAAGGTCAGTGCTGCGTGTGGCAAAGAGATCGAGCGCCACTACAAAGTCACACTTTTCAAAGGCCGCCCGGGCCAAGTCGGGGTCGGGAAAATCAGCAATCGGATCGCTGCCAACAAGAAAGAGCACGTCGATATCACCACGGGCGGCAGCTTCGAGAATCCCGCGTGTGTCTCGACCCGGAACGGTCGGCACCTTGCCCGTCCACACTTTGGCCAGCTGGCCTCGGTTCTCGGGATCATCAACGCTAACCCTGCCTGGCAAAAGTTCAGGCGACAAGCCCATGTCAAGAGCACCGTGAGCGTTCGAGCGGCGCAGCACAGGCATGAGTTTGACTCGGTCACCAAGCTGAGCGGCAAGCTCAAGCGCCCACAAGCACAGTTGAGCGGGATCCTGGGTAAGGCTCTGGCGCCCCACAATAAGGACGACATTGCCCTCAGTCGGCAAGTCGGTTGCGGTAACGACGTCAGCAGTCACCGTGCGTTTCTTGGCGAACTGATCCAGGCCCGATTGCATACCGCCGGCAATCAACAAGGGGACATCGTGGTTGTCAGCAGCGTCTCGGACACGCAAGTAAAGGATGGGGAGTTCGTCTTTGAGATCGGGACAAGCCAACACAATCGCTGCTGCTGATTCGAGATCACCAATCGTGGCCCGGTTCTGAGCGCCGGCAACAAAGGCTGCCGGCAAGCCATCGTCGAGTTGACAGTCAACGTCGTTACTGCCACAAACAACCCGCATAAATTTCGAGACAACGTAAGCCTCTTCGTTGGTGAGGCGAGCACCACCGATCGCGGCAACTTTCACATCTTGGTGAAGCTTGGCACAAATCATTTCAACGGCTTGGGCCCATGTGACCTCTTCGGCGGCAACATGCTTGCCCTCGCGAGGCTGGCGCAACGGCGTAGTAAGTCGCTCGTCGGATGCCACATATTCGTAGCCAAATCGGCCCTTGTCACACAACCAGCCCCAGTTGACAGACTCTGTGTCAACCCCATTGAGGCGAATCGGCACATCACGAGTTTCATATAGCACCCCGCGACAGCCCACGGAACACATAGTGCAAGTGGTTTCGGCAGCGGTGACATCCCATGGACGGGCCTTGAACCGGTATGGCGTGGCCGTCAATGCTCCGACCGGACAAATCTGCACAACGTTGCCAGAGAAGTATGAGCTAAAGGGCGCGTTCGGGTAGGTGACAATGTGGAGATCGTTGCCGCGATGACTGAATTCCAAAAGCGGATCACCCGCCACTTCGGCGGCAAAACGAGTGCAACGAGCACATTGAATGCAGCGCTCCCGGTCAAGCAAAACTAAGTCGGAAACCGGAATGGGCTTCTCGAAGTGACGTTTGGCCTCAACAAAACGTGATTCGCCCGGACCAAACGACATCGTGTGGTCTTGGAGCGGGCACTCGCCACCCCTGTCACATACAGGGCAGTCGAGGGGATGGTTGATGAGGAGAAACTCCAGAACCCCTTCCTGGGCCTTTTCGACCTCGGGAGTCTTGGTCTCAACCTTCATGCCGTCAGACACTTCATGCCAACAGGCGGGCTTGAGCCCCAGTCCTTCAATGTCAACGAGGCACATGCGGCACATCGCCACTGTACGCAGACGTGGATGCCAGCAAAAGCGAGGGATATAGACACCCTGGTCCTCAGCAGCCTTGATTAGGAGCTCACCCTTGGGCACTTGCATTTGCTTGCCATCAACGGTGATCCCAACTAGGTCCGTTGCCTGCTCCGCCACGGCGGTACTTTGGCCCGATGCCCGCCGCACTACAACAGGCGACCCCTTTTCGGAGTCGAGGCTCGTTTTGAATTGAGGTTGTTTGGGCGCATCAGACATTAGAAATCACTTTGGCTGTAGGGCCAGTCGATGAATTATTAGCGCGCTTGCGGCGAGGCCTGGGCGACCCTCGCAAGGCGCGACGACGATGTGTAGCCGGCCTACTCGAGGAGGAGGAACGCAGCGAGGGGTGGCCAGGACCGTTGCAAACGCCTATGTAATTCATTGACGGGCCCTAACTTCAAGCTTGCGGCGTGTTAGCGATACTCGACGAGAGCCCGAGCTAGCAGAATCGGCTCCAGTCGCTGTCCCCCCAGGACCACCGTCAGGACCACCAGTCACTCGTGCCTCATAGTCCCCACGAAACATGCGAATGCTCGATTCAATAGGAGCCACAGCTGACGGAGCAAGAACACAGATCGTAGTGTAAACAGGCGGCCATTTTAGGCCTGGAGAAATATTATCGCCGATGTCAAGCAACAAATCTATATCTTGTGACCGGCCCTGACCCGACAAAAGGCGCTCGTATATGTCGCTCAGCCAGGTAATTCCCTCACGACATGGAGTGCATTGCCCGCACGATTCCACGGCGAAGAACTTGACAAGTCGCCACGCAGCAGCGACGATATCGGCTTCTTGGTTCATGATCATGATCCCGCCCGAACCCATCATGGATCCCTTCGAGGCGACGAAATCGTCATCCATCGGATAGTCAAGGGCCTCAGCGCCAAACCACGGGGCGGAAGCTCCTCCGGGGATGATCGCCTTCACGGTGCTGTTATTGCGCACTCCCTGGCCCCAACGATCGACAAACTCTCGAAACGTGGTGCCCTGCTCAAGCTCGAAATTGCCCGGACGGTTCACATCGCCAGACAAGCAAAACAGCCTGGTGCCAGCAGAGCCATCCGTGCCCATCGCTGCAAAGGCCTTACCGCCGTTTTCCATGATCCAGGGCAGATACGAAATGGTCTCAACGTTGTTGACAATGGTCGGCTGCGCGTACAGTCCCTCAACGGCTGGGAAAGGTGGCTTGAGGCGGGGCCAAGCGCGATAGCCCTCGAGTGACGACAGCAACGCGGTCTCTTCACCGGCAATGTAAGCACCACCGGCTCGGTGCACGGTCACTTTAAGAGACATCTTGGTGTCAAAAATATTGCGGCCCAGGTAGCCGGCGTTTTCTAGTTCCTCGACAGCCTTGGTCAGACGATCATACGCTGTGCGTAACTCACCCCGGCAATATATGAAGGCATGTTCAACTTCGAGGCAATAGCTGGCGATAATCATGCCTTCAAGCAGCTGGAACGGGTCACGCTCCATAAGCATGCGATCCTTAAACGTGCCGACCTCTGCCTCGTCACCGTTAACACACAAGTAACGAGGAAACGACTTGCCGACAAAGCTCCACTTTTTCGCAGTCGGGAAACCAGCTCCGCCCCGCCCACGCAATTTCGATTGCATGAGCTCTGTCAGGACGTCCTTCTTGCTCATTTCTTTGAGGGCTTTGCGGGCCGCGACCATGCCGCCCGAGTCGAGGTATGACTTGAGGGTCCAGGAATCGTTGGGCCGCTCCATCATGCGCTTAGTGACAATCAGCTTGGTCATTTGGCCCCACCCCCACTCGCTGGCACAGCACTAGCCGCTTTGGCCCTTGCCACTGCCTCTTTGGGGGACAACAGTTTCGGTTGCATTCCCTCAGCAATCTCTTCCGCCGATATCGGAGGCAGCGGAGCACTCTCGGCACCCCGTCGGTACAACACGGTGTCTAGCCCCCGCTCCTTAATGTCCTCGATGAGCTGGGCAGCCGTATCGGGCGCCAGATACTCAAAGTGGCGGTAGTTGACTTCGAGACAAGGAGCACCTCCACAAGCCGCCTGACACTCGGCCTCCTCAATACTCAACATGTTGTCGCCGGTCACTTCATGGGGAGCAACATTAAAATGCTCAAGCAAGTTATCGAGAAGTTGGCGAGCACCATAGAGCTGGCACGGCATTCCTGTACAAACCGAGACAAGATAGCGACCCTTTGGGGCCATCTTGAACATCTCGTAGAAACTGAGCGTGCCCAGCACTTCGGCTGGCGTCAAACGCAGGAGGCGGGCAATCTCACGCATGCCCGTATCGGTAAGATGCCCAACGGCGGCCATGTACATGTGTGCCAGCGGCATGACTGCCGAACGAGACTGCGGATACTCAGCGATTTTAGCCTTGGCCCGCTCGAGCATTTTACCCTGAAAGACCAGGCCAGGCGGCTTAGGCGCGTCTGCCTGTTTAACCGTCCCGCTCTTCTCTTCGTTCACTTGCTCACTCTGGCCCATCTCACCCATCTATCTATCAACATCCCCAAGCACCGGATCGATCGAGGCGATCGTCACCACAGCGTCGGCAACGAGCCCACCCACCATCATCGTCGGCATGGCATGCACAAGGTAAAAACCTGGCGCCCGCGTGTGCTGACGATAGGCCTTTGCCGAGCCATCTGATACTAGATAACAACCAAGCTCACCACGCGGCGATTCGGTAGCAACATAGGTCTCGCCAGCAGGCACTTTGAAGCCTTCAGTATAAAGTTTGAAATGGTGGATCACCGCTTCCATCGAAACGTTGATGCGTTGGCGCGGCGGCGGTGTCACCTTCTTGTCTTGCACCCGATAATCACCTCGGGGCATGTTGGCTGCGGCCTGGCGCACGATCTTGATCGACTCGGCAATCTCGTCAAGGCGCAACATATAGCGTGAGTAAACATCGCAGCCGTTATAGGTAATAACATCAAAGTCGTAGTTTTCGTAGCCGCTGTACGGCTCGTCTTTGCGCAGGTCCCATTCAATCCCGCACGCCCGTAGGGTTGGGCCAGTCGCGCCTAGGGCCACGGCTTCTTCAGGAGTGATAACACCTACGTCTTGGGTACGTTGCAAAAAGATTGGGTTGGCATCGAGCAATTTGCGGGACTCTGCCATGCGGACAGTGAGGTGATCGCAGATCTCAGCGACGTCAGCTTGCCAACCATCTGGCAAATCGGCGGCCACGCCACCGGGCCGCACATAGTTATTGTTCATGCGCAAACCGGTGACCTTCTCGAAGAAGTCCAAGAGCATCTCACGCTCACGCAAGCCGTGAATCATGACCGTGGTCGCGCCCAGGTCGAGTCCTGCGGTAGCCCACCACACGAGGTGGCTCGAGATGCGTTGCAACTCAGTCATGAGCACACGGATTACTTGCGCTCTGGGCGGGATTTCAGTCTCGAGCAGCTTCTCGACAGCGAGTGAAAAGGTGAGCTCATTACCGATCGGGTTCAGATAGTCCATGCGAGTGACGTTCGTACTGCCTTGGGTGTACATGAGCTGCTCGGCAGTCTTTTCCATGCCGGTATGCAAGTAGCCGATGATGGGTTTGACCCGCAGGACTTCTTCACCATCGAGTTCCATCATGAGACGCAACACGCCGTGGGTCGACGGATGCTGCGGGCCCATGTTGATGATCATGGTCTCGTCTTCAGGAGCACTGAGAACATCCCAATCAGCATTTGTCACGAGGGCTTTCTGGACGCCTTTGACTGTGTGCGTTCGCCCCGGACGCATCAGCTCTTGTTGACCCTCATAGGTTGGGATTCGGGGGGCCAATACTGACGGCGGTACTACCTGCTTTTGAGCGGCAAGATCGAAGACGACGCTGCTCACATCGGTCTTGGCTGCCGCCGGTGATGATCTATTACTCGTGGGTGCTTTGGAAGGAGAGTCAGCCACTATTGTGCCCCCTTCTTGTCACCATTCGGGCTTGGGCTCGGACTCGAGCCAGCTGGCCGCTTCTTCGTGCCACGCCATTCCACGGGCGACCCGACCGGAGTCACATCGTCCTTAAAGGTCACAGGAATAGTTGCCGTCATGAAGTCCTTGCGCAATGGATGGCCTTCCCAGTCATCGGGCATCAAAATACGGGTTAAATCGGGATGCCCATCAAATGAGATACCAAACATGTCAAACACTTCACGCTCGGCAGCATCGGCAGAAGGCCAAACGAAGGTCAGCGTCGGACACCTTGGGTTGAGTTCATCGACCGGCACTCGCAGCCGTAGTCGCTGCTTTTCTGCCAGGTTGAGCAGGTTGACAACGACTTCGAAGCGAGTCGGTTCACCCTGCCAATTTCCCATTGACCGGTCAAAGTGATCTAAGTAATCAGCCCCAGTCACATCGACGCACATGGCAAAGCGCTTGTTTTGCAACCACTCGGCCAACGGCACCAACGAATCTGGTGCAACTATCACAACGCGCTGGCCTTTACTGAGGTCCCAGCCACAATCGGGGAACTCGCCGACAATCTCGGCCAGCAAGTCATCGGGTGGAGAGTCTTTTGGTGTGGTGTTATCGCTGATCATCGCTAAACCTTGCGCTTGAGGAGTTGCTCCTCTTTGATTTGCTTGTGTAAAAGTTCGATCCCGTGCATCAGAGTTTCTGGCCCGGGCGGGCACCCCGGCACGTAAACATCGACGGGCACAATCTGGTCAACACCTTGCACAATTGCGTAGTTGTTGAACATCCCGCCGGTGCTTGCGCACGCGCCCATAGAGATAACCCACTTAGGCTCAGGCATTTGGTCGTAAATCTCACGCAGCACAGGTGCCATTTTCTGGCTCACACGCCCGGCGACAATCATGAGGTCGGCCTGGCGGGGACTGGCCCGGAAAACTTCCATGCCATAGCGGGCCAGGTCATAATGCGGTCCACCGGTAGCCATCATCTCGATCGCGCAACACGCCAAGCCAAACGTGGCCGGCCAGTTGGACCGATACCGAGCCCAGTTAACGAGACCCTCAAGCTTGGTCGTGAAAAAGTTTGCGCTTAGATCGTTGATAGACATTACACGCCCTCCCCGCCAGCAGGACCCGGCTCATCCGGCGTCGCCTGACTAGGAGTGGCTGCACGCTCATCGAGATGACCCTGCGCCGCAGCGGCCTCAGCCTCGGACACCCGGCCAGCTCCTACTTGGGCCGCTAAAGAATCTTTGCGAAACTGTTCCATGAGCCCTTCCTTTGACAACTTGCGGCTCGGCGCCCACTCCAACACACCCTCTCGGCGAATGTATCCATAAGCAATGAACACAATTCCAACGAAGACGAGCATTTCGATGACACCGAACATGCCTAGCTGGCGCATTTTCACAGCCCAGGGAAAGAGGAATATGATTTCGATATCAAAAGCAATGAACATCACTGCGACGAGGTAAAACTGGACAGGAAAGCGAGGCACGGTTCCTTCTTCAGGAACAATTCCACATTCGTACGGCCCAAGTTTTTCGGGTGTCGGGTCTTTCGGGTGCAAGCGGCTTGCCATGAGGCGTGAAAGCGACGCAAATAGGACCGACAACACCAGCATGATCCCAATGCCGAGATATGCAGCCACGTTCATCCGGTTACAAGCCTTCTTTTCGTAAAACTTCAGTCGTTAATCTTGCGCCCACCGAGCAACAACCCGGGACTCCCCAGTCACCCTCGAAGTCTGGGACCCCCGCGGTCACCCCGAGGAGAGGTACAGTGCATGAGCTACGAGGCAATAATCCACGAAACCCACCGAGGCACAGGCTAGCGGGTGCGCGCCACCTTTGAGAGCTTAGCCATCAAAATTCCTTATTCATTTATTTACCCAAGAACGAGCTCCAAGTTGAACGCATCAATCAGGCCCAGAGGGCAGCGAGAGGTAGACCGAAAAGGCGATCACCCCACGGCAAAGATTGGGAGCCTGTGTATAAGACGATCCCCGTCACGAATCGCCCTGATAGCTTGTCACGGAGTCGCTTGAGCCAACGGAAATCGGTGTCCGATAGGCTGGCTGATGCTTTGATTTCCAATGCGACTATACGCCCATCGGGCGCTTCTAGGATCACGTCTACTTCCGCCCTCTCCAGTTCTCGGTAATGATAGAGACGAGGCTCAGTCTCCGAAAGAGGGATCTGCTTGCGTAATTCCGAAAGGACAAACGTTTCTACCAGCGTTCCCGCAGGATCGGGGTCGATTGTGACTGCTAGTCGCTCCGCTTCAACATTAACGAGCCACGCCGCGAGTCCGCTATCTAGCAGGGCTATCTTGGGTGAGCGAGCGATGCGCTTGGAGAGGTTGTTTGACCAGGCTGGAATGCGCTGAACCAGGTAGAGCGTCTCGAGTAGCGCAAGATAGGGCGGTAATGTACTCGGATGTATTCCTGACTCGCGAGCCAAGGTTGCTTGAGATACTGTAGATGCGCTGTGAGAAGCTATGAGCCTGAGCAATGTGGGCAGGTGTTCAATGTGGTGGAGGTTGGAGATATCGAGGGCATCGCGCTGCGTGATGCGAGCAATGTAGTTGTCGAACCAAGATCGCTGCCGTCTGGGGATTGTTCGTGCCAGGGGCTCAGGGTATCCGCCCGCGCAGACAAGTCTTAGGTAGCTGGCTCGATCCGGCAAGTCACTTGGTAAAGTGGCAACTTTCTTGCCAGAGAATGCAGTGTCGATAAACCGTTCTTGGTGGCCCCTGAGTTCGCCTTGGGATAAGCCGAAGAGCTCGACGCTTTCGGCACGGCCGGCCAGACTATCTTCAATGGCGGGTAACCGCAACAAATTTGCCGACCCTGTCAAGAGAAATCTGCCGGGACGACGGTCACTATCGGCCGATGTTTTTAGGGCAAGGATTAGCTCAGGAACGCGTTGTATTTCGTCTATTACCAAGCAGCCACTGGGAAGCTGGTTTACAAAAGTCACCGGGTCGACTTTTGCGGCTCCACGCGTCCCTAAGTCATCTAGCGTGCGATATAGGCCCCCTCGACGGGCCAGGATTTCCTTTGCGAGCGTGCTTTTGCCAACCTGTCGAGCTCCCTGGATCACAGCGATTGGAGTATCCGCTAGAACATCGTCGACAAGCTTACTCGCATGCCTTGGAATGAGTTTTGCTTCCACAGGCACTTATTCTATCGACACTCGTTGATATGAGCAATCTATCTCGTGGATTTGAGGCATATTCCTCGTAGATATGAGCCCCTATGCTCGTAGAAATGATGGCCGTGCCCGATATGTTGCGGCCCTTGGCGTCTCAATATTGGGGACCTCGAACACGCGTGTATGCCGTTATAGTTGTATGACGCACGGTCACTTGCACCCCGAAGAAGGATAGGAAATGCTGACTCTGAGGCTCCCCGACGATATCTAACACCCAATTTCACCCTTTACCCAATCGCAATTAATCTATATGATTAGGACTGATTACTGATTGAGGAGCGGATATGACAACCAAGGTACTCACAGCCCACATCCCTTTGCAGCTAGCGACACAAGTTGACCAGATGGCTGCACGTCTCGAACGCTCACGAGGCTGGATCGTGAAACAGGCGTTGATTGCTTGGATCGATCAAGAAGAAGAACGTCGACAACTTACGTTGGAAGCACTAGCCGACGTCGATTCCGGTCACGTAATCAACCATCAAGCCCTGCAGCAATGGGCTGACAGTCTCGACAGCGACAACCCACTGCCGGCACCACTGTGACTCAATTGAATTGGACGAACCGGGCCCTCGCCGATCTGGTCCGGCTCCATGATTTTCTGGCATCTATCGACAAATCCGCCGCCGCTCGCACTGTGCAATCCCTGACCGCTGCGCCAACTAGACTTTTGGAACATCCTCGCCTCGGCGAGAAACTCGAAGAATTTGAACCACGAGAGGTCCGCCGCCTCTTGGTCGGACACTATGAGATGCGTTACGAAATCCAAGACTCCAACATCTATGTGCTACGCCTCTGGCACACGAAGCAAAACCGTTAGGA